>CALGAS010000111.1 GCA_937959175.1 uncultured bacterium
GTCCTGTCGGTAGTCCTTGCCGAGGGTCAGGGCGGTGACGGCCTTGGCGATTTCATAGCCGAGGTAGAAGGCGTGGGACGGGTCGACGTCATCGCGGCCGGCCGCCTGGAGGTCCTCGAAGAGGGCGAAGGGATCGCGGGACTCGAGATGGAGGCCGGCCCCGAGCAGGTGGATCATGCCGCCTTCGGCGAAGATCCGGAAGTTGGGGTCGCGGATCGCCGCCGCGAGTTGGTCGAGGGCCTCTGGGCCGTGGGCCCGGGGCTTGCCCGAGCGAAGGGTGACCAGCCCGGGCTCGACATGCTTGGGGAGCGTGCGATGGCTGACGGCATGCCAGACGAGCCGGCGGGCCAGGTCGCACTCTTTAACGCTCGAGGCGGCCCAGTGGATCACCTCGGTGGTCAGCACCGAGCGGATGCCGGTCTCCTGACAGAAGCCGAGCAGAAGAGTGTTGATGCCGGCGGAGTCGACGTCGGTGAGCTCTGTGAGGTTGCCGATCCCCATCATCATCTCGGCGTCCGGATACTGCCTGCGGACGTCGAGGTAGCGGCCGAGACTGGCCGCGAAGCCGAAGCCGATCGGCTCGAGGACGGGGTCGAGCCGGCAGGGAACGCCGGCGGCCCGCAGCCGGGCGACCGTCTCGGCGAAGCCCTCCATCGTGGCCGGCACGTCTGGCACGACCACCACCTCGCAGCCCCAATCGACAGCCGCCTCGACGTTCGTCGAGTTGACCGAGAGCACCAGGCTGGCCCCGGCGGCGACCGCAGCCTCGACCTCGCGGCGGTCGAAGCTGTCGATCGAGACGGCGAGCCCCTCGGCGACGAGCATCTTCACCGCCTCGCCCACGCCGGCCCACGACTCGCCCGGATCGCAGCCAACGTCGATCCGGTCGGCCCCGGCCGCGGCCAGCCGGCGGGCCTCGGCGAGCAGGTCGTGCCGGGAGAGCCGCGGGGCATGGTTGATTTCCGCGATGATCTCGATGTCGTGGCGGCCGTAGTCGGCGAGGTCGCGGGACTTCTGCCCGAAGAAGTCGTCGAGGCCGCGGAGGTCGGCCGGGCCGCGTTCGACCGATACGTCGGTGACCTCGGCAAAGGCCTCGAGCGGGCCGCGGCAGCCCCCCGGGATGATCACCCGCTCGGTGCCGGCGGGCACCTCGAGCCGGCGGGCGATCCAGGCCGTCGGCATCAGCGCTGCGACGGTGATCGGCATCACCTGCACCGTCGCCTCGAAGCTGACCCGCGGCGCGAGCCGCTCAAGCACCTGCCGCAGCGAGTGCTCGGCGAGCCGGCCGGTGACGAAGTGGAGGCGGGGGCGATCGGTCGGCATCGGAGGCGGTGTCGTGGCTCGGGATCACCCCACCTTATCACGCGGAGTATGCTGCAGCGGCCCATGATCCTCGAAGGCCTCGTCACCACGACCGACCCCTCCGGCGGGATGCACATCGCCGCGATGGGGCCGACCGTTGACGCCGGGGAAAGGGCGGCCGGCCGGCTCGAGCGGCTCGTGCTGCGGCCGTTCCCCACCAGCCGCACCGCCGCCCACCTGCTCCGGGCGCGGGTGGGCGTCTTTCATCTCAGCGACGATCCGCTGCTGCTGGCCCGGGTGGTCGCCGGCCGGCTGCCCGGGCCGCCGCCGGCCCGCCCGGCGGAGCGGGTGACGGGCTTCGTCCTGGCCGACTGCTGCCGGGCGTATGAGTTTGCCGTCGAGCAGGTTGACGATTCGGGGCAGCGGCTCCGGCTCGAGGCCCGGGTCGTGGCCGAGCATGCCGGGCGGCCGTTTCTGGGCTTCAATCGGGCCGCCCACGCGGTGGTCGAGGCGGCGATCCTCGTCACGCGAATGCACCTGCTCGATCCCGCGGATATCCGCCGTCGCTTCGACGACCTGGCGATCCTGGTCGAGAAGACGGGCGGCCCGCGGGAACGCGACGCTTTCGGACTGCTGGAGGAGGCGGTCGCCGGCGGTCCCGGACGCGATGGTTTCCCTGCAGGCTGAATTCGGTAGTCTCAGAACAGATGCCACACGAGACCGATCCAGCCCAGCCAGCCGCCGTCGAGGTCCGCACACCGGCCCGCGTCCACCTCGGCATGCTCGCCTTCAACGTCACCGAAAGCCGCTCGTTCGGCGGCGTCGGGGTGATGGTCGATCGGCCCGGAGTGCGACTGCTGGTGCGGCGGGCCAACCGGCTGGAGGCCCGCGGGCCTCATGCGGAGCGGATTGTGCGGTTCGCCCGGTCCTGTATGGACGCCTGGGAACTCGGCGACGTCGGCTGCAGCCTAGAGGTGACCTCGGCTCCGGGGGGGCACGTCGGGCTCGGCAGCGGGACCCAACTGGGGCTGGCCGTCGCCGCCGGCATGCGGCACCTGTTCACGCCGTCGGCTGCCCGCGAGACGAGCGTGGCGCCGCTTCACCCAGCCGAGGATCCGCTCGAGCCGGCCGATCACGACTGGCTGTTCGATCTGCCCGATGCGATCGCCCTGGCCCGGGCAACCGGCCGCGGACGCCGGTCCTGCGTCGGTGTTTACGGATTCAGTCGGGGAGGGTTGATCGTCGAAGCCGGCCGCCGCGTTGTGTCGGGCGAACCGGATGACGACGCCAGCCGGGAGTTCTCGCCGATGATTGCCCGGGCCCGGCTCCCGGCCGCCTGGCGATGCGTCCTGGTGGTGGCCCGCGACGCGTTGGGGTTGCATGGCCCGGCCGAGAAGGAGGCCTTCGCGGAGCTGCCGCCGGTACCGGCCGAAATCACGGCCGAACTTGCCCGGATCGCCATGCTCGAACTGCTGCCGGCCGCCATCGAGGGGAAGTTTGCCGAGTTTGCCGCGGCCGTGCACCGCTATGGAGAGCTGGCCGGAAAACCGTTTGCCGAGGTATCGAGCCGTTTGCCGCATGCAGCCGCGACGACCCAGCTCCTCGAACTGCTCGGCGAGTTGGGGATCGCGGGGCGGGCCCAGAGCAGTTGGGGGCCGGCGGTGATGGCCTGCTGTCCGACGCTCGACATGGCGGGGGATTTGGCAGAGGCGCTCGATCGGCTCGGGCTCGCCAAGCATCACGACATCGTGATTGCCCGGTTCGACCAACGGGGAGCGGTGCTGCGGGAAGTCGAGTAAACCTGCTGGACGCAGGGCAGGGACGGCTCGCAGTTCAGGCGGGTTGCGGCACGAGCCCGTAGCCGGTGATTACCTGCCGGAGCCGCTCGGCCAGCGGGGGATCGAGCGGGACGAGCGGGAGCCGCACCTCGCCGGTGTCGCGGCCGACCATCGCCAGGGCGGCCTTGATCGGGATCGGGTTGCTGGCAAGGCCGAGCAGGTCGCGACAGAGCCCGAAGAGCTTGAGATGAACCGCCCGGGCTTCGGCGAGGTCGCCGGCAGCAAAGGCCTCACAGAGCGACTTCATGTCGGCGGGCACGAGATTGCCCACCACTGAGATCACGCCCCGTCCGCCGATCGCCAGCAGCGGCAGGGTCATGCTGTCGTCGCCGGAGAGGAGCGTTAGGTCGGTGGCGGCGAGCACCTGCGAGGCCTGGTCGAGCGAGCCGGTGGCCTCCTTGACCATCGCGATGCCGGGCAGTTCCGCAAGCCGGATGATCGTCTCGGGCTCGATGTTGCGGCCTGTCCGGGAGGGGATGTTGTAGACGCAGATCGGAATCTCCAC
>CALGAS010000112.1 GCA_937959175.1 uncultured bacterium
CCGGGCCGATCAGCCTCGGCCGCGGCCTGACGCTTGCCGCGGCCGACGGCGGCGATCGGACGCAGTTTTCCGGCGGGATCGCCGGCACCGGCGATGTGACAGTTACGACGGCCGGCACCGGCCGGGTGATCCTGATCGGCCAGGCAAACACCTTCACTGGCAATGTCACGATCACCGACAACTCCGTCCTTCAACTCAGCGACGGCTCGGTGACCACCACCAGCCTGCTCCCAGACTCCGCCACGGTGACGGTCGGGGCCGGCGGCAGCCTGCGGCTTGCCAAGCAGCGTTCGGAGTCGATCGACGTCCTCACCGGCAGCGGCACGGTCGAGTCACTCGTCGGCACCAACACGCTCGTGATGGGATCCGCCGACGGCTCGGGCAGCTTCGACGGCGTGCTCGGAGAAAACGGCGGCGTGCTGGCCGTGACCAAGGTCGGCACTGGCACCCAGACCTTCACCGCTGCCAATGCCTACACCGGCCCCACCCGGGTCGAGGCGGGCACCCTCGCCTTCACCAGCGACAACACCCTCGGCTCGGCCCTCACCAGCGGCATCGCCGACACCACCGGCGTCGTCCAGTTCGGGGCCAACACGATCACGATCGGCAACGCGGGGGCCAACTCGACCGGGTTCTACTACGGCACCCTCGACGGCACCGGCACCCTCGCCCTCCGGGGCGGCAGCTCGACGATCGCCGAGGCCGACGGCACTGCCGGCACGAGCGACAACTTCGCAATCTTCGTCCCCTCGGGGAGCCTCTCCCCGACTGCCTTCGCCCTCGACACCGGCCCGGCGGTCGACGACCGCAAGGACTTCGCCTACATCAACGACACCGGCGACGTCCTCACGCTCAGCTCGCTGACGGGCTACGGCGCGATCCGCAACGACGCGGGTGGCACGGCGGGTGAAACGGTGACCCGGCAGATCGTGGTCGACCAGGCGACCGACACCACCTTCAACGGGGCTCTCCTCTCCCACCGTAGCAGCGCCGCGGCCGAGCGGCTCGTCTCGCTCGAGAAGCGGGGCGAGGGCAGCCTGACCCTCGCCGGCTTCATCGGCAAGGAAACGGCCGCGGCCGGAGCCGGGGCCGCCCCGGTGAGCCTGACGGCCAACGGCGGGATCTTGAGCGTGACCAACGCCGCCAACACGACGACGGCCAACGCCGGGGCGATCAGCCTCGGCACGGTGACAGTCGCCTCCGGCACGCTCGCCTTCTCCGATCAGGCCCTCGTGAATACCGACGGCACGGCCGGCGCCACCAGCATCCTGATGGATGGCGGCACGCTGCGGTGGAACCCCGGCACGACTCAGGACATCACCGCCGGCGGGCGGCTGAGCCTCGTCGATGCCAAGACCGCCAGCTTCGACACCAACGGCAACGACGTCACCCTGGCGACGCCCTTCGGCGGCGGGGCGATCGCCGCGGCCGTCACCAAGGCGGGCACTGGCACGCTCACGCTCGCCGCGGCCACCGAATACACCGGCCCGACGACCGTCGCCTCAGGCACCCTCGCCCTCGGAACGGCCGCCACGCTCGGCTCCTCGTCACTCGTGCAGGTCGACGCCGGGGCGACCTTCGACGTCACGGCCTTGCCCACGGCCTATGAGGTTGCCTCCACCCAGACCCTCACCGGAGCCGGCACGGTTGCCGGAGCGGCGGTTCTCGCCACCGGGGCGACCGTTGCCCCGGGCGAGCCGGTCGGCACGCTCACGACCAGCGGCGACGTTACCTTCGGCGGCGGCGGCAACTACAACTGGCAGGTCCTCGATGCGGCTGGCACCGCCGGCTCGGCCGAAGGCTGGGACCTCCTCTCGGTCGGCGGGGCCCTTGCGATCACCGCCACCGCGGCCGATCCCTTCGCGATCAACCTCTGGAGCCTCGCGGCGGCCGATCCGCTCACCAGCGGCCCGGCGGCCAACTTCGACTCGACCCAGGCGGGCAGCTGGACGCTCGCCTCGGCGGCCGGCGGGATCACCGGCTTTGCTACCGATGCCTTCACGATCGCCACGGCCGCCGCCAACGGCACCGACGGCTTTGCCAACTCGATCGGCTCGGGCGTCTTTAGCCTCGCCGTCAACGGTAACGACCTCGACCTCGTCTTCACGCCGGGGGGCGCACCAGCCGACATCGTGATCGACGTCCCCACCGGCACCCAGACCCAGGCCGAGGCGGGTTATTCCCTGATCACCTCGGCTGATTCGGTGACCAAGACCGGCCTCGGTACGCTGGTGATGGATGCGGCCAACACCTACACCGGCCCGACGACCGTCTCCGCCGGCACCCTCGAAGTAGCCAACGCAGCCGCGCTTGCCTCGAGTGCCGTCACCGTCGCCTCCGGCAGCACGCTCTCCGCTGCCGTCGGCACGACGATCCAGGCCCCGAGCGTGACCGTTGCCGGCGGCACGCTCGCGGCGGAGTCACTGGCTGTCAACGCGGCGACCGGCATCGAGACGCTCGTCGTCAACAGCGGCACCTTGGCGGCCAGTTCGTCGGTTGCCGTCGGTCCCGGCGGCCTGATGAACCTGCCGGTTGACGGCCGGCTGGTGTTGGCCGCGGCAGGTCTCGAGGTCGACGAGTCGGGTACGGGCGGCCTGCTCGATCTCGGTGCTGGTGAACTCGCAGTGGCTGCCGGCGGGATCGCCGCGGCCGACCTGCGGGCCGACATCATCGCCGGCCGCAACGGCGGTGGGTGGGATGGCACGACAGGGATCACCTCGGCGGCGGCCGCCGGCTCAGGCGGAACCCGGGCGGTCGGCTACGTCGTCGCCGGCGACGGCTCAGCCCGCGTCTCCTTCGCCGCCCCGGGCGACACCGATCTCAGCGGCCAGGTGAACATCATCGACCTTGTCGGCATCGACGCAGCCGGCAGGTTCGGGACCGGCCAGCCGGCGGACTGGAGCCAGGGCGACTTCAACTATGACGGTGTCACCAACGTCCTCGACCTGATTGCGATCGACACCGCCGGAGCCTTCGGGACCGGCAACTACTTCCCCGATCCCGTCGGCACGACCGCCGTCCTCGGCAGCATCGCGGCCGTCCCGGAGCCGAGCGCCGTCTTCCTGGCCGCCGCCGGGCTGGCGGGGCTGGCCGGTGTCGCCGCTACCCGCCGCTTCCGCCGACCGGAGTGACCCGGTTTCCGAGAAACCGCCGCCTCAAAGAAATCGGGCGCCGGCCACAGCCAACCGCGGCGACTCTGGTCGGAGATGACGCAAGTCCCTGCGAAGCAAGAACTTAGAATGCAAAAGGCAGTCTGGGCAAGGAATCGTGGCAAAAATCACCACAAAACGCTTGTAATAGCACAGTGCAACGAAAAGAATAGTTTGGGTAGAAGGGTGTGACGCAGATCTTTCGGGGCGGTTGAAAGGCAGGAGCTCATGAGTGGAATCATGGTACGAGGCTTCCTTGCGACAGCGATCGCTGTGGCCGCCGTGGCGAGTCAGGCCGAGTTGGTCGTGTCCTATGACTCGGGCGTGCTGCCGCAGAGCGGGGTAAGCGGGGCTGCTAATCCCGCTGACCAGGGATGGACGTTTACAGGTGGTTCTGGGAACCAGTACGCGGCCGGCTACGATTCCGCCAACGGCGGTTGGCGAACGGTTGATGCGACGGGTACCGCTCCGGCCAACTACAGCCAGACACTCAACGAT
>CALGAS010000113.1 GCA_937959175.1 uncultured bacterium
CGGGAAGCCTCGCGGCTGGCCCGCTCAGCCTGCCAGGCGCGGCGGCGGGCATCCTCGGCCTGGATTCGGCGGTCGAGCTCGGCCTGCCGCTGGGCCGGGGGCATCGCGAAGAAGGAATCGATCTCGGCTCGCTCGCGGGCGGCAAACAGGCGGCCCATCTCGGCCCGGGCCTGATCGCGGTAGGCCTCGGGCACCTGCCGCATCGTTTCAAACATCGCCCCGAATGAACCCCCTTCGTAGGAGAGCGGCGCCTCGTTGCGGGCAACCCGCTCGAGTTCCGCCACCTGGCCGTCGACCAGGGCTCGCACGGCGAGCACCTCTTTGGGCGTGCTGAAAAAGCCCAGCAGCCAGAGGACGATCCAGCCGATCAACGCTGCCAGGATCACGCCTACCGCCGTCCGGCGGATCAAGCGGCCCGTCGAGCCCTCTGCCCGCCGGGAGCGGGCCATGTCGGCAAGCGCCTGACGACGGGAGGAGACGGTTGCAGCCATGGGATGGTTCTCTGGGACCCTGGAGGAGGAGCGGCCTGGGATGATTTCGAGGGGCTCGTGGCGGCAGACCGCTCCCGGGAGGTTCAACGGCTGGGAAAGCCAAAGGTTGCGACCGCCGGCCGCGGTCAGACCCTCCCCAGGGCCTCGTCGAGCACCGCCAGCAGGAAATCGGCGTCAGCCTCGCCGAGGCACATCGGCGGCTTGATCCGCAGGACGTTGCCATACAGGCCCCCCTTGCCGAGGAGGAGGCCGAGCTCGCGGCAGGTCTCGAGGATGCGGGCCGCCTCCTCCCGGGCCGGCTCCTTGGTCGTCCGGTCGGTGACGAGTTCGACGCCGAGCATCAGCCCGAGGCCGCGGACGTCGCCGATGAGATCGTGGCGGTCGGCGAGCGATTCGAGGCCCGTTTTGAGCCGGGCCCCGACCCGGGCGGCGTTGGCCTGGATCCCGTCGGCGTCGATCACCTCGAGGACGGCCCGGCCCTGGGTGGAGGCCACCGGATTGCCGCCGTAGGTGTTGAAGTGAATTCGCGAGGTGAGGGCCTGGGCGATCTCGGGCGTGGTGACGACCGCGCCGAGGGCCGCCCCGTTGCCGATGCCCTTGGCCATCGTGACGATGTCGGGGACGACGCCCTGCGTCTCGAAGCCCCACCAGTGGCTGCCGGTGCGGGTAAAGCCCGACTGCACCTCGTCGGCGATGCAGAGGCCGCCGGCCGCCCGCACGTGCTCGTAGGCCGCCTTCAGGTAGCCGTCGGGGAAGACGACCGCCCCGCCGACGCCCTGGATGCTCTCGGCGATGAAGGCGGCGACGCGGCCCGGCGTTCCGAAGCGGATCAGATCGGCGATGTCGGCAGCATATTTCTCTCCCGCAGCCGGGTCGTCGTAGCCGAAGGGGCCGCGGTAGCGGTCGGGGCAGAGGGCATGCTGCACGCCGAAGCCCTGCGGCACGTTGAACTTCCAGGTGTGGTGGCTCGTCAGGCCCATCGTCTGCATGCTGCCGCCGTGGTAGCAGTTGCGGAGGGCAAGGACGTCGTAGTTGCCGGTGGAGGCCCGGGCCATCAGGATCGCCAGGTCGTTGGCCTCGGAGCCCGAGTTGGTGAAGTAGCAGACCTTCAGGTCGCCCGGCATCCGGGCCGCCAGGTCGCGGGCATACTCGGCGATCGCCGGATTGAGGTAGATCGTGGTCGTGTGCTGGAGGGTCTCGTTCTGCCGGTTGACGGCCGCCACGATCCGGGGATGGCAGTGCCCCACGCTGACCGTCACGATCCCGCCGAAGCCGTCGAGATACCGCCGGCCCGTCTCGTCGTAGAGATACTGCATGTGCCCCTCGACGATCATCAGGGGCTCTTTGTAGTAGGTGAAGATCGCCGGGTTGACGTATTCCTTGCGGAGCGCGAGCACCTCGGCCTTCCCGGGGCCGGCGTAGGGCCGAGGGCTGTGGTCGCAGGGGGGAAGGGACGCCGCGGTGCCGATGCTCGATGCCATGCTCAATCTCCCTGAGGCTGGACGAGAGTCTACGAGGGGGGCGGACTGGCACGCCATGCCGACGCCGGGAGCACCTCCGGCTATTCGCCCCCGAGGAAGGCTCCGCTGACCGTCGGCCGGTGGCCGATCCGATGGGTCCGGACCTCGAGGAAGCGGCGGTCGCCCGGCGACTCGAAGGGTCCGGTGTAGACCTGCCAGGGGCCCGACTGCTGCTTCTCGCGGCCGAGACGGTAGCCGATCGAGGCGCCAGGGTCGGGGCAGGCGAGGCTGACGGCGAAGGCGGTCCGCCCGTCGCGGAGCACCGCCCGCTCGACGATCTCGGCCGGCGGAGTGGCGGGCTGAATCCCGTCGGGCGGCCAGATCTTCTCCCTGACGAGCCTCGTCTCCGGGAGGACGAACCCGAGGTCGCCGGTGGCGGCGATCCAGGCGTCGAGCCGCTTCCGCAGCGCGGCAATCCGTTCCTGATGCTCCGGGGCGTCGATCAGGTTGACCACTTCCCACGGGTCGGCCCGGGAATCGTAAAACTCCTCGGCCGGTCGCTGTATGGCGGCCAGTTGCCACTGCTCGGGCCGCTGCGGGCCGGTCTCCTCCAGCTGATACAGATCGGCCGTCATTGGGAGCCGCTCCCGATAGGCGTTGCGAATCAGGTAGGGCAAGTCGGGGAGCAGGTTGCGGGTGTAGCGGAAGCGGCCGTCGGAGACGCTCCGGCAGCGGTCGTAAACGGAGTCGAAGCGGTCGGCGTTGGCGTAGGCGTGGCCCCGGCGGTAGTCGTCCCGCTCGCGGGCGAAGGGGCCGAGGAAGGGGGTGCCGTCGAGCCGGGCGTCAGGCTCGATCCCCGCCAGCGAGAGCACCGAGGGGCCGAAGTCAACGAAGCTCACGACCCGGCCGTCGCGGCTGCCAGCGTTCTCGCTGCCGGGATACCGGACGATCAGCGGCACCCGCAGGCCGGTGTCGAAGCAGGACCGCTTGCCCCGGGGCAGGCCGACGCCGTGGTCGCTGAAGAAGATGACGACGGTCGAGTCGAGCAGATCGGCCGCCTCGAGTTCGGCGATCCGCTCGCCCGCCCAGGCATCCATCGCCGCGATGTTGTTGTAGGTGCGGGCCAGGGCATCGCGGACGGCGGGCGTGTCGGGATAGAAGGGGGGCAGGGGCACGTCGGCCGGGCTCACCTTTTCAGGCCGCCGCCTGGCGTCGGGGAAGGCCTGGCTCTCGTGGGTGCCGGTGTGGTTGAAGACGGCGAAGAAGGGCTGATCGCCCCGGCGGTTCCGCCAGTGGGCCCTCGGGCTCGACTCGTCCCAGACGGTGACCGGCTCCTTGAACTGGTAGTCCTTCTTGGAGGCGTTTGTGCAGTAGTAGCCGGCGGCCCGGAGCTGCTCCGGGAAGCAGCGAACGAACGCCGGCGGCAGCCCCTCGTAGCCAGGGATCTCGCGATAGGCCTCCGGATCCCGGGCCAAGGCCGTCTTGCTCGGGGCGTTGTTCCGCATCTGCATCGTGCCGATCCGGGTGCAAAACATCCCGGTGATCAGCGAGGAGCGGGCCGGGGCGCAGACGGGGGAGGTGGCGAAAGCGTTGTCGTAGATCACCCCCTCCCGCGCGAGCCGGTCGAGATTGGGCGTCGGCACGGTCGTGTCGCCGTAGGGGCCGATCCAGGGGCTCATGTCTTCGACGCTGAGC
>CALGAS010000114.1 GCA_937959175.1 uncultured bacterium
AGCCAGGATGGCGAAGCTCGGTTTCCCACGAGCGAGCGGAGGGCATGGATGCCCGAAGCGAGCGTCCGGCGAGACGGCACGGGCTCACCCCGAGCCTGCGCGAGGTGGAACCCCACCCAACGGCCCGCCGTCCGGCGGTGCAAGTCCCGGGGCTTTTTGGTTGGGCAGGCGTTTTGGGCGTGGTGGTGGTGAACGGCTGGGCGGGCTTCCGGGGGCGTCTCTCGCCCAACGGCCCGCCGTCCCCCCGGCTCGCGCCGGGGGGCTTTTATTGTGTTTAGAGGAGGCCGGTCTGTTCGGGGAGGCCGAAGAGGACGTTGAGATTCTGGACCGCCGCGCCGGCGGCGCCCTTGACGAGATTGTCGAGGCAGCTGATCAGGAGGATCCGGCCGCGGACGACGCGGGCGGTGATGTCGCAGAAGTTGGTGTCGACGGTGTCCTTGGTGCCGGGCAGATGATCCACCACCCGGACAAACCGCTCCCCGGCGTAGGCCTCGCGAAGCAGGCCGAGGACGTCGGCCTCGGTGACGCTTTTGGTGGGCCGGGCGTAAATCGTCGCCAGGATGCCGCGGTCCATCGGAGCGAGCTGGGGCGTGAAGATCACCTCCGGGCGGCTGCCGGCATGGCGGGCCAGGATCTGCTCGATCTCGGGAGTGTGACGGTGGCGGCCCACGTTGTAGGCCGAGATGCTTTCGTTGCACTCGGGGAAGTGGCTCATCAGCTTCGGCGAGCGGCCCGCCCCGCTCACGCCGCTCTTGGCGTCGATGATGATGTCGGAGAGCTCGACGAGCCCCGCCTTGACCAGTGGTGCCAGCGGCAGGATCGCCGCAGTGGCATAGCAGCCAGGATTGGCGACGAGCTGCTGGGCGACGATCCGCTCCCGGAAGAGTTCCGGGAGGCCGTAGATCGTGGTGCCGAGCTTGCCCGCGTCCGGGTGGTCATGGCCGTACCACTCGAGATACGTCCCGGCGTCGTCGAGCCGGTAGTCGGCGCTGAAATCGACGACCTTCGCCCCGCCGGCGAGCACCTGCGGGAGGATCTCGGCACTGGCGCAGTGCGGCAGACAGCCAAACACGCAGTCGGCCCGCCGCCCCACCTCCTCCGGCTCGAGATCCTCGAGCTCCAGATCGAGCCGGCCGACAAGCCCGGGATGAACGCTCGAAATCGGCGGCCGCCCCTCCTGGCGGCTGGTCACGGCGACGATTTCGGCCTCCGGGTGCCGCAGCAGAATCTTGATCGCCTCCAGGGCGGTGTACCCGGTGGCTCCCAGAACGGCGACGGTGATCATGATTCGCTCCTCGTTGGATCGCCGGTCGACAGACGTCGCCGCCCGGCCCGCTTCATCTCGGCAGTTTACCTGGCGGCTGACACCAGCCGGTCTTCGACGAGCCGGATCAGCCAGCTGGACACAGCCCGCTTGCTGCCCGCCCGGCTGCCGACCATCTCGTGGCTGCGATCGTAAACGCTGACGGCCGTCTCGGTGCCCTCCATCGCCGTCAGGTCGTTGACGACGATCAGGTCGCACCGCTTGGCCTCGATCTTTTCGAAGGCCCGGCGGGGATCGGCCCCCGGCTCCAGGGCGAAGGCCACAAACCAGCGGTCGGCCGCCGCTTCCCTGGCCAGGGTCGCGATCACGTCGGGCGTGGGCCGGAGGGTGAGCGTCAGCTCGTCGCCCGCCCGGGGGATCTTGCCGGGAACCTTGGCGACCGGCTCGAAGTCGCAGGGCGCCGCCGCCGCGATCACGCCGTCGCAGGCCGGCAGTTCGGCCCGCGACGCCGCCAGCATCTCGGCGGTCGTGACAACCGGGATCACTCGGGCCCGCTCGGGATAGACCACCGCCACCGGCCCGCTGACGATCGTCACCTCGTGGCCGCGATCCAGGGCGGCCTCAGCCAGGGCGGCCGCCATCCGGCCGCTCGAGGCGTTGGTGAGATAGCGGACATCGTCGATGAAGGCCCGGGTCGGGCCGGCCGTCAGAAGGATGCGTGCCATGGGCGTTCCCGGGGGCCGGCCTCCGCTCACTCCCCGCGGGTTGGACGCCCGGCCAGCGTCTTCTCGATCACGGCCAGAATCTCTTCCGGCTCGGCCATTCGCCCGGCCCCTTCCTTCCGGCAGGAGAGCCAGCCGCTGCCCGGCGGGATCACCTCCACACCATCGTCGACCAGCCTGGCGACGTTTCGCTGCACCGCCGGCTTGGCCCACATCGCCGCGTTCATCGCCGGCGCCACCAGCACAGGACACTCGACGCAGAGCAGCAGCGTCGTGAGCAGGTCGCCAGCCCCGCCGGCGGCCGCCTGGGCGAGGAAATCGGCCGTGGCCGGCGCGACCACCAGCAGGTCGGCCCGCTCCGCCAGTTCGATATGGGCCCCCAGCGGGAAGGCGGCCGGATCGAAGCTCCGCGAGGCGACCGGCCGGCCGGTGAGGGCGGCGAAGGTGGCCGGGCCGACAAACCGCTTGGCGTTACGGGTCAGCACGGCGGTAACGCCGGCCCCCCGCTGCACGAGGCTGCTGGTCAGCGCCGCCGCCTTGTAGGCGGCGATCCCTCCGCTCACCCCCAGCACGATCTCGCGGTCGGCGATCCGGGTCACAGGATCGTGGGATCGAAGTCGAGCGGTCCGCCGGCCTCGGTCGACTCGCCGGTGATCCGGAGGTTCATCGAGGTGTCGAGGAAGATCTTGTCTTGCTTGATCTCCTCGATGACGATCTGCATCTTGTCGTCGGTGTCGACATCGACCAGCGGCCGCCCGCCGGCATTGAGCGCGACCAGCCGCTTCTGGATGAGGGTCGAAAGCTTGAACCGCCCGCCCACCTTGTTGACGATCTCTTCTTCACGCAGTTCGTCGATCATGCACTGACTCCTGGTCTGGTCGTGGTTGTCGCGGCCGTCTCGCTCGCCGCGGCGGAAGCCGGCCCGAAGCCCTCCGCCGCAAGTATGCCCTGTACCCTGGCCACCGCCTCGTCGACATCCTCGTTGATGACGCGGTAGCGGTAGCGATGCGCCTCCAAGAGCTCCCGCCGGGCCACCTCCAGTCGGCGGGCCATCGCCTCGGGCGACTCGGTGCCGCGGCCCCGGAGCCGCTCGAGCAACTGGTCGGGACGGGACGGCTCGATGAAGATGGTGATCGCCTGGGGAAACTTTTCGAGAATCGATAGTGTACCCTCCACATCGATCTCGAGCACGACCCACTTTCCGGCCGCCAGCCGGGGGGCCACTTCATCCACCAGCGTGCCATACCAGTGCTGCCGGCCGTAGACCTGGCAGCACTCCAGAAACTCGCCCGCCGCCCGCCGCCGTTCGAACTCTTCCACGGAGAGGAAGTGGTAGTCGACGCCGTCCCGCTCCCCCGCCCGGGGCGGCCGGGTCGTCGCCGAGACGCTGGGGACAAGGGCAGGAAACGCCGCCAGCACCTTCCGCAGGAGCGTGGTCTTGCCCACCCCTGAGGGGCCCGAGATGACGACGAGCTTGCCGCGGCGGTCTTCCATCCAAATGTTGTACCCGAGCCGGGCGGCGACTGGGAACTGCCACCGGCAGCCCGCCCGCCGCAGCCCCTTTCCGCCCGGACTCACTCCAGGTTTTGCACCTGCTCGCGGAGCCGTTCAATCCGGGTCTTAAGCTCGACGACGGCGTGGGCGATGCCGACGTCGGCGCTCTTCGAGGCGATCGTATTGGCCTCCCGGGCGAGTTCCTGCGAGAGAAAGTCGAGCGGCCGGCCTGGGCTCTCCTCGCCGAGCAGCCGCTCGAACTGGGCCAAATGGCTCTCCAGCCGGACGATCTCCTCGGCGATGTCGGTCCGGTCGGCCACCAGGGCGATCTCCCGGGCCACGTCGGATTCTGCAAGGCTGACGCCCCGCTCCGCCAGGATGCTCGACACCCGCTCGAGCAGCCGGACCCGCTGCTGCTCGACAGCCTGCGGTACCCGCTCGCGGATGCCTGCCACCAGCCCCGCGATCTGCCCGCAGATCAACCGCATGTCGGCGGCCAGTGTCTCGCCCTCGGCCCGCCGCATCGCGTCGAGAGCCGCCAGGGCCCGCTC
>CALGAS010000115.1 GCA_937959175.1 uncultured bacterium
CGGATGTCGTTGGCGATCTTGAGCAGGGCCATCGCGAGGCCCCGCTCGGCAGCGCTCACCTCCACCAGGGCGTCGTGGGCCGAGAGGGCGGCAAACTTGTTGGGGGCTGAAACGAAGGCGTGGCCGGTCTCCCGGGCGATATGGTCGGCGGCGGTGTCGCCGAACTTGGGGTGGGCGTTGAGCCCGGTGCCGACGGCCGTCCCGCCGATCGCCAGCTCATAGAGCCCGGGAAGGGCCCGTTCGATCCCGGCCATCCGATCGTCAAGCTGGGCCCGCCAGCCGGAGATCTCTTGGCCGAGGGTGATCGGGGTGGCGTCCTGGAGGTGGGTGCGGCCGATCTTGACCACGTCGCGATATTGCACCTCGAGCTCAGAAAAGACTTCCCGGAGGGCCCGCACTGCCGGCAGCAGGCGGCCGTGGATCACCTCGACGGCGGCAATGTGCATCGCGGTGGGAAAGGTGTCGTTCGACGATTGGCCGCGATTGACATCGTCGTTGGGATGGACCGGCTGCTTGGAGCCCATCTGGCCACCGGCCATCTCGATCGCCCGATTCGAGATCACCTCGTTGGCGTTCATGTTCGACTGGGTGCCGCTGCCGGTCTGGAAGACCACCAGCGGAAAGTGGTCGTCGAGCTTTCCGGCGATCACCTCGTCGGCCGCGGCGGTGATCAGCCGCACCTTGTCGGCGGGCAACTGGCCGAGTTCGCCATTGGCCAGGGCCGCGGCCTTCTTGAGAATGCCGAGGGCCCGGATGACCGGTCGGCCCCAGACGAACCGCTCGACGCCGATCTTGAAGTTGTCTCGCGACCGCTCGGTCTGGGCGGCCCAGTAGCGATCGGCGGGGACGTTCACCGTCCCCATGCTGTCGGATTCGGTGCGGTAGGCCTGCGGGTCGGCGGTGGTCATCGGCGGCGTCTTGCTCCGGGGGATGCGGGGCTCGAAATCGCGCAGTGTAGCAGCCGGGATGCGGCCGCTTCGACCGCCCCGACCTCTGGGCGACGCAATCTCAACTTGACCAGATCATCAGACCAAGTACGATAGTAGTATGAAAACCGTCATCCTTTCGAACTTCAAGGCCAACTGCATCGCGCTGCTCCGCGAGGCACAGAGAACGTCGGAGCCAATCATCGTGACACGGCGGGGGCGGCCGCTCGCTCGGATCGAGCCGGTTCGCGAGCCGGTGCCGATCCGCCGGTTTGGCAAGCAACGCGGGCGGATGCGGATCAAGGGCGATATCGTGCATGCAGACTTCTCGGCCGACTGGGAAGCCGGCTCGTGAGCTTTCTGCTCGACACGCACGTCTGGATCTGGACGCAGGAAGAGCCGGATACCATCGGTGGCAAGACCAGGGCCCTGCTCGAGACGACGAGTGACGACCTCTGCGTCTCCGCCGTTTCGTCGCTGGAGATTGCCCGCCTCGTTTCCGGGAAACTGCTGGAACTTCAGGGCAGCCTCGATCGCTGGGTGCGAACCGCGATCGATTCGATCGAGGCCCGCAGCTTCGACGTCGATCATCGGATTGCGATCGAGTCCTACAAACTGCCGGGACGATTCCACAAGGATCCTGCCGATCGGCTGCTCGTCGCTACGGCACGGCTCAACGATCTGACACTGGTGACGGCGGACGAGCGAATCCTGGCGTACCGGGCCGTCCGCACGCTCGACGCCCGCAAGTAGCCGCTCCGCCGAGCCTCCTCTACCGATGAAAAAGAGAAGCCGGGCCGCCGATGACGGCTGTACGCCGGGCCAAACCCCGCTTTCTGAAGCGAAACCCCCGCCACCACGAATCGGGGCCGCCCGGTCAACGCGGCAAACCGGCCCGTCCAGCGTGGGTGGCCGCCGCATGGTTGGCGACTGTTTGGACGTCGATCAGCCGCCGTCGATCACCAGGGGGGTGCCCCCGAGGCGGAGATGCCGATCGGTCGACCAGCAGACGCGGATCTTGCGGACGGCCATCAGGTGGAGTCCGACCGCATCTGCGAGCGTCAGCGGTTGGTCGGCATAACGACGCAGGAGCCCCGTGGCGGCCGCGATTTCGGTCGGGCCTGTCGGAATGATCGACAACGGGGCGAGCGCTTCGACAAGGGCGAGGAACCGGAGCGGCCGGTCGGAATCGAAGCGACGCAGAAACCAGCCGTGGCCCTCGGCAATCACCAGCGGCGTCGTGACCAGCGGCGGCGGGGCGGCAAACAGCCGGGCAAACAGCGAATGATGACGATCCGACGCATCCATGAAGGCGATGAACGCGGACGTATCGACGTAGGCCTCACGGCTTTTCGCCATAGACGACCTCGTCGATCCGCTCGCTCGCGCGCTCGTCGCCCGACTGGACGGAGCCGGCGTATCGCATCCACGCGGCCTCGTCCTTCGGCGGCAGCAGGCATTGCAGCGACCGCCTCAGCAGTTCGGCCAGCGAGATTCCAAGCCGGGCCGCCTCCGCCTTGGCGGCGGCGTACTCGTCTTCCCGCAGGCTGATCTGAGTTCGGATCATGATAACAGTATATTCATTATCGTTATCATGTCACAACAAGAGTGGAAATGGGCCCGCCAGCCGGACATCTCCTGGCACCTTTTTTTGGCACCTTTTTTTAGCGTCGGAGCACGCGGCGGTCGGCAGGCACGGCGGCGGTCGGCGAGGGGCGGGCCGGGGCTCCGGTCACGCTGGCCGTCGATTTGGCCAGGGCGATCGCCAGCCAGCCGTCAGTGGCCACCGCCTGCACCGCCCGCATGCCCGCCAGCTTGGGATTGTCGACGATCGTGGCCGGGATGATCGACAGCGACCGCTCCTTGGCGAAGATCTTCCCGAAGATCACCCGCAGGCCGATCTC
>CALGAS010000116.1 GCA_937959175.1 uncultured bacterium
CTACCAACCTTGACCCGACACCGCACCCGCCCGCCACACGGCCTGCAGCCGGCGGCAGCTGGGTCAGTCGCCTAGGAGAGCCTGAAAGTCAGGGTGCTCATGGAGCGACTCGAGATCGGGGTCGCTTTCCATATGATCGAGGTCGTCGTAGCCCAGCAGAATCGCTCGCGACAGCGAGTCGATCGCGTCCTCAGGCCGGCCCGCGCGGGCCAGCGAACAGGCGAGGTTGTAGCGGGCCAGAAAATCCTCGGGCTGGAGTATCACCAGCCGGCCGTCGAGTTCCACGGCCCGCTCGAGGTTGCCCTTCTTCGAGACGAGCTCGGCGAGAATCTTGAGCACCTCGACCGCATCACCGCGGCGGGCCAGGAGCCGCTCGAAGAAATCGATGTCGAAATCGAGTTGCCCGAGCCGGCCAAACCAGGGCTCCGCCGGCCGCCGACCACCGCGGCCGCCACGTGCTGGCCGGCCCGACCCCGCGTTGGAATCATCGGGCACGAACTGGGGCGTGTCGATTCCGGACATGCAAATCCTTCCGGCTGATCGGAGCGAAACCGGTTGATCGCCGCGTATCGTGTTTATTTCTTTTTTCCGCCGCCCTTGCCTGGTGGCAGAGGTTCCGGCTCGAGGTCGTCTGGATGATCCCAATCGGGATCGCTTTCCTCCTCCTCGAAGTCATCATCGAACTCGTCGTCGAAATCGTCAAAGTTCGATTCCTGATCGTCGGGATCATCCTGCCCCGGCAGATCGTCGTCAGCGGTATCCTCGTCGTCGTCCGAGTCGCCGCCGGCCAGCAGCGGGGCAATGCGACTCCCCCGGCGTGCGGAAAACCCAGATACCCCGGGACCAGACTTCCCGGGACCAGACTCCCCAAGACAGGACTCACCGGGATTGGTCGTCAATGACCGATTGCTGACTGGCGTTATGACCATTATTGAAACCGCGAAACTGCCCTTCTTCCGGCTGCCCAGGCGAAGCCTTCATGCGTTGGAACCATCGCTCCTCCAAGGTTCCGATGAAACAGTCTATCATCGCTGGCGTCAAGATGGCCGCCGGGCAGGGTTCTCCGACCTGCCGAAGCACCGCCCCGCTGCGGACCGCTAGGTGTGGTAGTCGGCGTTGAGCCGCACGTAATCCGCTGTCAGATCACTCGAGAAAAATCGGATTTTTCCCGGCCCTGATCCTACGGACACTTGGATCAGCGTCTCACGCTGGTCGCGGATCGCGGCCGAGACTGCGGCGGCATCGAAGGCCACCGGTGCCCCGCCCCGAAACAGGAGCGTGCCGTTGAGCCGGAGCTCGAAGGCGGCCGGATCGAAAGCCACCCCAGCGTAGCCGGCGGCCGAAACGATTCGCCCCCAGTTGGGATCGGCCCCGTGCACCGCCGTCTTGACCAGCGGGCTGTCGGCGATCGTCCGGGCGATCTGGCGGGCCTCCTCGCGGTCGCGGCAGCCCTCGACCTCGATCCGCATCACGTGCGTCGCCCCCTCGCCGTCGTCGGCCATCTCCCGGGCGAGGCTGCCGCAGGCCTTCCGCAACGCCTCGCCGCAGGCCGCCAGGCCCGCCCCGTGGAGCGTGCTTCCGCCGGCCGCGCCGTTGGCCAGGAGCAAGACCGTGTCGTTGGTGCTCATGTGGCCATCGACGCTGACACAGTTGAACGAATCATCGGCCGCCTCGGCTAGCAGCCGCTGGGCGTCGGCCGGCTCGAGGGCCGCATCCGTGAGCACCACGGCCAGCATCGTCGCCATCTTCGGCCCGATCATCGCCGCGCCCTTGGCCATGGCGAACATCGTGTAGTGACTGCCATCCGCCTCGAAGCTTCCGCCGCTCAGCTTGGGGCGGGTATCGGTGGTCATCATGCCGCGGGCCGCCCCCAGGGCCGCTTGGTCGTCGCTGCCGAGTTTGCTAGCGGCGGTCGCGATGCCCGCGGTGACCGTTTCCATCGGGAGAAACTCGCCGATGATCCCGGTCGAGAGCACGAGCACTTCGTTGCCCGCCACACCGAGCGCTGTGCCCGCTGCAGCCGCCATCGCCCGGGCGTCGGCCAGGCCGCGGGCTCCGGTGCAGGCGTTGGCATTGCCGGAGTTGATCACGATCCCCCGGATGCCGCGGCCGGGCGTCAGGGCCCGGTCGTACGCGACCGGGGCGGCGAAGACGAGGTTGGTGGTGTAGACGCCGGCGGCCGTCGCCGGCAGCTCGCTGGCCACCAGCGAAACGTCCTCCCGGCTGGTGTCCTGCTTGATACCGGCCGCGACGCCGGCCAGCTGGAAGCCGCGAGGCAGCGGCGGAATCGGATGGGGGACGGCGGTCGCGGTGGTTGGCATGATCGCAATCTCACCCGGCATCCAGCGGGTGTCAATCAGAGGCAGCCCGCAACGACGCCCGAGGGCTGGGAGAGCCCAACGGCCCGCCGTCCGGCGGTGCAAGTCCCGGGGCTTTTTGGTTGGGCAGGC
>CALGAS010000117.1 GCA_937959175.1 uncultured bacterium
CGAGGGCGGTGCCAATCCCGACCAGGATCGCATCCATCCGGCCCCGCAGCCTGTGCACCAGCTCGCGAGACTCCGGCGAGGAGATCCAGCGGTCGCCGCCGGGGGCCGCGGCCAGCCGGCCATCAAGACTCGCCGCCCACTTGGCGATCACCCAGGGGCGACCGCTGGTCACCAGCCGTCGAAACGGAGCCGTTAGCCGCTCGGCGTCCGCTGCCAGCAGGCCGACCTTGACCGAGATCCCTGCCGCCTCGAGGGCCGCGATGCCGCCGCCGGCCACCTCCGGAAAGGGATCGCCGGCCGCCACCAGCACCCGGCGGATGCCGGCGGCGATGATCGCCTCGCTGCAGGGGGGCGTTTTGCCGTGATGACAGCAGGGCTCGAGCGTCACATAGAGCGTGCCGCCGCGGGCGGCCTCGCCGGCGGCGGCGATCGCCATCGCCTCGGCATGAGGACCGCCGAAGCGGTCATGCCAGCCTTCGGCCACGATCGCTCCGCCGGGGCTGCAGATGACCGCCCCGACCATCGGGTTGGGCTCGACTAGGCCCTCACCGCGGCGGGCGAGTTCCAGCGCCCGCCGCATCGACACGATGTCTGACGCTTCAGCCATCGGAGCCTCCGGCCACCAGCGACGCCGCGGGGCGGCTCATCCGCCGGGCGTCCAGATCTTCTTGCCCTCGCCACCGCCGCCCGATGCAGACTCACCACCTGGGGTCCAGAGCTTGCCCGCCTCGGGGGCTGCCGCCGGGGCCGCCGGTGGCGGAGCCTGGCCGCCAGCTCCGGGCGGTCCGCCTGCCGCCCGGGACGCCATCCCGCCGACATCGATGCCCGCCTCCATCAGGACCTCGGTGAGTGCCTGGAGCACTCGCCGGTCCCCGCCGTGATCTCGCTGGATGACGGTCAGCAGCCTCGTGGCCTCGGCCTCGTCGCCCCGCTGCAGCCGGACCCGCAACTCGGCCACCTCGAGCATCCCGGCGCTCGCCTTGATCTCCTTGGCGATCCCCCGGAGCTGCTCGATGATCTCGAGCTTTCGCAGGCTCGTCTCGGCCCGCTGCAGGAGAAATCCGAGCGCCTCCCAACGATCCTGGGGCGTGGCCTCCGGCCTGGCGAGCAGATCGTCGGCCGCCCGCTCGGCGGCCAGCTCGAAGCCGGCGTCGATCGCCGTGACGAGCACGCCCCGCAGCTGGTCGAGCGACAGCGACCCCATCTTCAGCCGGTGCCAGCGAAGCGGCGTGAGCTGGCCAAGCGGCTCGGACGAATCGATCGTCGTCTCAGCCGGCAGGCCCAGCGGCTCCCGCAGGCCCGCCCAGCCGGCGGTTGCATCCGGCCGCCGTGAGGTCGCCTCCCCCTCGGTGATCAGGGCGGTCACGCGGCGACGGCCTTCGGGATCGGCAACCGCCTGACGGGGCGTCTTGCCCAACAGTTCGGGCAGCGGCGTGTCGGGCCAGACCGCCACGAAGCGTTTCCAGAGGGCCTCCTGCTGCCGCTCCATGATCGTGTCGAAGATCGAAGGCTCCCCCGCCTTGGCCGGGGCGGGAGGCGACGAGGACATCGCCATCTTGAACTGGCTGCCGAGCAGCCAGTTGGTCGGGCTGACCACCGGCATCCCGGCGAGGTCGCCGGCCGCCGCGAAGGTGCAGCCGAGGATCCCCGCCACCACCGGCGCGGCCGTCTCGATGTCGGGAGCGAATCCCTGCAGGACAGCCTCCGGATCGCGGTCGGTCTGCCGCCCGAACAGCAGCAGCGAGGCCAGCAGCCGGCCCGGATCGCCGTCGTCGTAGACCCGCCAGGCCGAGCGTGGCGGCGCGGCATTGCGAGACACCCAGGGCGAGCGGTCGACCGCCGCGGGCTCGCAGTGGGGATCGTGGCGAAGCTTGTCTTCCAGGAGTTCCAGGGCCGTGCTGCCATCCTCGCCGGCCGGCAGCGGAAGCGGGGCGACGCGGCTGGCAAACCGGATCACCGGCGACCGCTCGGGATTGGCGACCGTTTCGAGCGCCATCGCCCGGCCGGTCGCCTCGACGGCGTCGTCGGCCGGCGTGTCGGGCAGCGCGGCAAGCGCCAGCCAGCTTTCCGAGGCCTCCATCGGCCGGGCCATCATCTCGCAGAGCGTGGCGATGTTGGAGTGCAGCTGCGGGCAGTCACCCGCCACGCCCTTGAGGCTGCGAAACGTGGTCAAGGCCTTGGCGAGCTGCCAGCTGCCGGCCTGCTTGAGGCCCAGCTCGAACTCCGGAGCCCACGACTCGCCGCCGCCGGCCGGCTCGAGGCCGACCTTTGTCCGCAGGGCCGGCGGCACGCCCGCCGAACCGACGACCGCCGCGAGAAGCTGCCGCTCTTCGTCGCTCCCGAGCCCGCGGTCGTTGAGCCATTCGACGATCCCCTGGGCAAAGCCGACCTGGCCGAGCTGGGCCGCGGCCTGCACGAGCGTGCCGGCGATCCGGACGAGTTCTGGCGAGACGTCTTGGCCCTGCTCTCCGGCCGCCTTGCCCGCCGCCACGGCCGCCGTCCGGGCCTTGTCGAAGCGGGCGGCCGCCTCCTGCAGCTGGCCGGTCAACGCGTCGGTGATCGCCGCCTGGCCGAGGGCCAGCGGGTTGTCGGGAAAGGCCTCCAGGAAGCGGCGGCTCGTCTCGGCAGCTGCCGCGAACTGCTTGGTGGACAGTTCCAGCTTCGTCCGCGTCGCCAGCAGGCAGGCCCGGCCGGGCTGCTTCTCTTCCAGCCGCTTGACCTGATCGAGGGCGGCGGTGATCTGGTCTCCCTCGATCAGTTTGTCGATCTGTTCGAGATCTCCGACGAGGTCGGGGCAGCAGAACTTGATCTTCTTGCCGGTGCCTCCCGGACAGGGGGCGTAGGTATCGATGGCCATGGACTCTTCAGGGGGTTCGGTGGGCGAACGGGCCGCGGAGCCGCTCAGGCTCGAGCCCTTGAACGAGCCGATCACTGTAGCAGAGCCGCCGTGGCGGCGTGCTCGTCTTCGTCGGCCGTCAGCGAGACCGACTCCCACGACATGCCCATCGCCAGCCGGGCGAAAGCCTGCTGCCGCGGATCGAGCGGACCGGCCGGCAGGGCGACTGAGGGCGGTGCGGCTGTGGTCTCGCTCGCCGGCCCGAAGCTGCCGGCCCCATACTGGGCCGACCCGCTGATCACGAGCAGATCGAAGAGGTTGACGCGGCCGTCGAAGTCGACGTCGCCATCCTGCCAGCCTGCCGGGAGGTCGGCGTTGAGCCGGCCCCCGTTGGCGATGGCCAGCAGGTCGAAGAGGTCGACGTCGCGGTCGAGATCGAGGTCGCCGAGCGACGTGGTCATCACCAGGGCCGAGCCGTCCTCCGAAACGGCGTAGCCGACCGCCAGCGTCCCGGTCGTGGCGGCGA
>CALGAS010000118.1 GCA_937959175.1 uncultured bacterium
CTTCCGGGGACCGGGAAGGCCCAACGGCCCGCCGTCCCCCCGGCTCGCGCCGGGGGGCTTTTATGGGAGGGGGCGGTCGGGGGCACGCGCAGGAGCCGGGGAATCTTTGCGACTCACGATACGTTCGCAATCGGCCAAACAAGCATCCTGTAGCAAAATCCCCCGGTGACGAGCATGTCACCGCCGGCCCCGGTCGCCATCGTGACCGGTGCGGGCAGCGGGTCGCTTGCCGAACGAGCGGGCTTTGCCTGCACGCCGGGAGGGTATACACTTTTCACATCCGGGCCTGCGAGAAATGCCCGTCCGTCAGTCAGGAGAGTTCACACCATGTCGGTCATGCTTACGGAAAAAGCGGCCTCCGAGGTCAAGAAGATCATCACCGAGCAGCAGCTCGCGGCCGAAACAGTGCTTCGCGTCGGCGTAGCGGGCGGCGGCTGCAGCGGATTCAGTTATTCACTCGGCTTCGACACCCAGTTTGACCCTGCCGCCGATACCAAGTCCGAGCAGCACGGCGTGGCCGTGGTGGTCGACAAGAAGAGCGACCTGTTTCTGGACGGCACCACGCTCGACTTCCACGAGGGCATCGACAAGCGGGGCTTCACGTTCAACAATCCCAATGCCAAGAAGAGCTGCGGCTGCGGCAGTTCGTTTCAGGCCTGAGCAGACCGTGATCGGTTGGCGGTCTCGAGCGAGTTGGGAGGACCGGCCCCGCCGGTGAGCGACGTGACGGCGGCCGGCAGAGTCCACATCGTCGGCATCGGCGACGATGGTGTGGAGGGAATGACGACCCAGGCCCGTCGGCTGGTCGAAGAGGCAGAGGTTCTGCTCGGCCCGGAGTCGTGCGCGGCGATGGTGCCTGCGACGTTGCGGGATCGGCTCGAGACGGCTGCGACGCTCGATGACCTCGTCGAGCGGATCGAGGCGGCCGGCGACCGTCGGACGGTGGTGCTCGCCTCGGGCGATCCGCTCTTCTACGGCACGGCCCGCTACGTCTGCAAGCGGCTCGGAAAAGATCGCTTCGAAGTCGTGCCCCATGTCAGCAGCATGCAGTTGGCCTTCGCACGCGTGAAGGAATCGTGGGAAGAGGCATTTCTCGCCAACCTGGCCGGCCAGTCGATCGAGCGGGTGATCGATCGCATCCGCACGAGCGAGACGGCGGGCCTGTTCACCAG
>CALGAS010000119.1 GCA_937959175.1 uncultured bacterium
CCAGCACCAGTGGTCGGCCTTGCGGGCGGCGATGTCGAAGGCTTCGATCCGGGCTTCCTTGCCGTCTTCCGGCCAGGGCAGCCCGCGGCGAACCCACTCCTCGATGGTCGCGATCGCCGCATCGGGTAGCTTGCCGTCAGGGGGCATCTGCTGGTCGCTGTCGTACCGGACCACCTCGACGAGCAGGCTGGCGTCGGGCTGGCCGGCCACGGCGACGCCCTCGGCGGTGAAGAAGTCGGCCCGTGAGTCAAACGACAGGCCGCCCTCCGGATCGCCCGCCTCGGCGGAATGGCAGCCGCTGCAGTTCTCGACCAACAGCGGCCGCACCTGCGACTCGAAGAAGGCGAGGTCGTCAGCCGAGGCGGCCGGCGCTTCACCACGGCCTGACGATGTCAGCACCAAGACCAGGACCAGACCCACCGCCGCCGCCCGCCCGATCAGGCCGCGGCGGCACAATTTCATCGCGCGTGGAAATGGCTGGTTCGTCATGGACAGACACACTGATTTTCGCGGACAACCAGTTCTATCTTAGCCCGCTCGGGCTCTGGGGCTGGCCTCCGGTCGTTACCGCTGCCCCCGCTTTGATTGCCAAAATCTGCGATCTCTCCCGGGGCTGCGTCGAAAAACACCCTGCGGTGCGGATGGTACAACGAACCAAATCGAATCAACTGACCTGCTGCGGATCGCGATCAGGCCATGGCTTCGAGCATCGTCACCGCCGCCGCCACGGCCCCCAAGCGGGTCGCCTTGATCATCGAGACGTCGAAGGCGTTCGGCCGGGGCGTGCTCCGCGGCATCAGCCGCTGGCAGCGGGAGCATGAGCCCTGGCGGATCTTCGCCGACGAACGCGGGTTCACCGAGCCGGTTCCCGACGACATGCTCTCGACCCGCTGGGACGGCATCATCACCAGGCTTCAGCGGAGTGAGATGCCGGCCGCCTGGCTGAAGGACAACCTGCCGGTGGTCTCACTCCGGTGGGAGGA
Source organism: uncultured bacterium (assembly GCA_937959175.1). Taxonomy (GTDB): domain Bacteria; phylum Planctomycetota; class Planctomycetia; order Pirellulales; family UBA1268; genus QWPN01. Next base: position 984 of record CALGAS010000119.1, read on the forward strand.
GGCCGACGTGGCGTCGCCCGGCGTCCACTCCGATGAGACCGCCATCGCACAGACGGCGGTCGACCATCTCCTGGAGCAGGGCTTTGCCAACCTGGCGTTCTGCGGGGTCAGCACCCGCTGGTCGCGCCTCCGTGAGCGGGCCTTTGTCGAGCATGCCGAGACCCGCGGCATCCAGGCCGCCGTCTTTGACCGGCCCCAGGCCAGCCGCACCGGCATGCGGCCCGACGATGTACCGGCGATCGCCCGCTGGCTTGAGTCGCTCCCCAAGCCGGTCGGCATCATGGCCGCCTACGACGTGCGGGCGCTCGAGGTGCTCGATGCCGTGCGATCGCTCGGCCTCGCCTGTCCCGACGACGTGGCGGTGATCGGTGTCGACAACGACGATGTGCTCTGCGACCTGGCCGCTCCGGCGCTCTCGAGCGTCAATCAAAACCTCGAGTGCATCGGCTACGAGGCTGCCCGCCTGCTGGCGGCGAAGATGGCCGGCAGGGCCGCCCCCGATACGAGCCTCTTCGTGCCGCCGCTGGGCGTGGCGGTTCGCCGCAGCACCGACGTGCTGGCGGTCGCTGACCCCGACGTCCGGCGGGGACTGCGACTGATCCGGGCGAAGGCCTGCTCGGGCCTGACGCCAGACGAGGTGGCCACGGCGACCGACCTGCCCCGCCGGTCGCTCGATCGCCAGTTCACCAAGCTGCTCGGGCGGTCGATTCACGATGAGATCGTCCGCACGAAGCTCCAGGCGGCCAAGCGGCTGCTGGCCGAAACCGACCTCAAGCTGGCGGTCGTCGCGGCCCGCTGCCACTTCGCCCATGCGGCCCAGCTCTGCAACGTTTTCAAGCGGACCTACGACGAGACGCCGACCGAATACCGCCGCCGCTGCCAGCCCTGGGAAAAGCAGCCGACTACCGGCTGACGGCCGGGAAAAGGCCTGAGCGATCCTGCGGCTCCCTGAGTCCTCACAGGCAACTCCTCAGGCGCATTTTGGCAATCCGAACCTCAATCGATCCTAACGTCGTTGAGTACCCTGATAGAGGCAGTTGAGGGACAGTTGAGGTCGGTTATTGAATGGATTGGGCGAACCAATGCCGAGGGAGGAAGCTGGCATGTCGCGAGGTCTACGCAGCCGCGATGTGGCAACCCGGTGGTCCTGGTCAGGCAGCGTCGTGATTCGACGAGCCGTGGCGGTATCGGCTGCTGCGATCACGTGGGTCATGGTCGCCCACGCGCCGCGTGCCGACGACTACAGCTGGAACGGCGGCGACGGCACCTGGCCGAGCGCGGGCTGGACGAACGACACGACCAGTACCAGCCCAGTCGCCGGCCCCACCACCGCCGGCAATACCGCCACGATCTCCGGCGGCACGGTCACCTTCGCCGGAAATGACACGTTCGGCATCGCCACCACGACCTCCTCGCCGGCGGTCACGCTCGACCCCGGCG
>CALGAS010000120.1 GCA_937959175.1 uncultured bacterium
GTCATTCCGTTACCTCCAACCTGGAGTCCCCGCAGCAAAAGGGCGGCAGGGTCTGCTCAATCGTCAAAGGTATCGGCAGCGGCAGGGGCGGAACTTCCGCCAAAATCTCCGCGATCGGCAGTCTTTCGCCAGACCGTCAGGTCAGCCCGGCTTGCCGGCGGCCTCGAGAGCCTGGGCAAGATCGGCAATCAGGTCGTCCGCGTCTTCGATCCCGCAAGCGAGCCTGATCATGTGGTCAGGGATACGGAACGCTGCCCGCTCCTCCGGAGAGTAGTTCCAGTAGCTCATCACGAGCGGCTGCTCGATCAGCGACTCCACGCCGCCGAGGCTCGGGCCGATCCGCGGGATTCGGACCGCGTCGATGACGGCGGCCGTCTGCCGCCAGTCGGCCGGGCCGCCAGCGGGACCGCGGAGAAAGAAGGTCACCAGGCCGCCGCAGCCGCGGAGCGTGCGGGTCGCCACGTCGTGGCAGGGGTGGCTCTCCAGGCCGGGATAGAGCACCCGCTCGACTCGATGATGCGACTCGAGAAAGCGGGCCACGGCCAGCCCGTTGGCGTTGTGCCGCTCCATCCGCAACGCGAGTGTCTTGAGACCCCGCTCCAGCAGGTAGGCGTTGTGGGGCGAGTTGATGCCCCCCATCACGCCCCGCAGCTTTCGGACGGGTTCGAGGAGGTCCGCGTTGCCGATCACCGCGCCGGCCAGGAGGTCGTTGTGGCCGCCGAGATACTTGGTGGCCGAGTGGAGCACGAAATCGACGCCGGCGTCGAGGGGCCGGAGGTTGTAGGGCGTGCAGAGCGTGGCGTCGATCATCGTGGCAACGCCATGGCGGCGGCCGATCTCGGCGAACCGCTCCACGTCGATGACGCTGAGGTGGGGGTTGGTCGGCGACTCGCTAATCAGGAACTTTGTCCGGGGGCCGATCGCCGCCTCCATCGCATCGTAGTCGCAGGTGGCCACCTCATGGTAGCCAACCCCGAAGCGGGTCAGGTGCTTCCGGCAGAACTCCCGGCTGCGGTGGTAGCACTCGTCGAAGAAGACGATCTCATCGCCGCTGCTGACGTGGGCCATCAGGAGGCCGACAAAGGCCGCCATCCCGCTGGCGAAGAGAACCGCCTCCTCCCCGCCCTCGAGGGCCGCGAGTTTCCGCTCGACCACCCGCTCGCCAGGGTTGCCGTAGCGGCCGTATTCCTCGCGGGGTTCGTCGTTTTCGAGATAGTCGATGACCGCCTGGGTGTCGGCGAAGGTGTAGGTGCTGGCGGCAAAGATCGGGTCGGTGATCGAGCAGCCCGGCTTGACGTGCGCCTCGCCGGCGTGGACCGCGGCGGTGGAGGGGCCGAGTCGGGCGGCCGGAGCGTCCTCTGCCGCCGCCGACTGGGAGGCATCCTTGGTGAGCATGACAGGCAGGCCTTCCTGGTTCCGATCGGGAAGCGGAGCGTGGCCGGGCGGGGAACAGAGACGGGAAAACTTTCGAGTGTAGTCGGGTCGTCGATGGGCGGCAATAATGAGGGCATCCTCGGAAGGCACCATGCCGAAGCCACGACCGCCCGCCACCTCGACCATGTCCCGGCCGCTCTCACCCCCCCGCCGCGTCTGGGTGAGTGTCGCCTCGCTGCTGGCCGCCATCGCCTTGGTTCGCTGGGGTCTGCTTGAGCAGGTGGTGGGAAGCATCGTCGACCAGGCGGTGCGGAACATCATCACGCTGATTCTCGGCTTTGCCGCGGCGATGTCGGTGCTGGTCTGGTTTCTCCGCGAGAGCGGCCATGCCGCCTGGCTCAAGCGGGCGGTCGGCTTCGGGCTGGTCGGGCTCGTGCTGCTGGCCGCGGGGTTGTTTCGGATCGAGCGGGTCAGCGGCGATCTCGTGCCGGAGTTGCGGCTCCGCTGGCTGCCATCGCAGGACCGGCTGTTGCCCGCGGTGCAGGCGGAGGGCGAGGTGCCTGCGGGCAGTTGGGAGTCGCGGCCGAGTGACTTCCCCCGGTTTTTGGGGCCAGCGGGAACGGCCGGGCTCGATGGACCGCGGCTCGATCCCGACTGGGAGGCTCGTCCGCCTCAACTCCGCTGGCGAGTGCCGGTCGGGGCGGGCTGGAGCGGCTTTGCGGTCGTCGGTGACGCGGCGGTGACCCTCGAGCAGCGGGGCGAGGAGGAGGTGGTCAGTTGCCGTTCGATCGACACGGGCGACGTGCTCTGGGCGGTGCCGGTGCGGGCTCGCCACCAGACGGTGCTCGGCGGCACCGGTCCCCGCTCGACTCCGACAATCCGCGACGGCGTCGTCTACACAACCGGGGCCACCGGCTGGCTGCACGCCATCGACGGAGCCAGCGGCACGGTCCGCTGGAAAAAAAATATTCTCGATGACCTCGGGATCGACCCTGAGGCCCATGCCGCGGCGGTCTCTTGGGGACGGGCCGGCTCGCCGCTGGTGAGCGAAACGCGTGTCATCGTGCCGGGCGGCGGGCCGCTCTACGAGCCGGCCGCTGACGGGGCGACAGCCATCTCGCTGGCCGGTTACGACCGGGAGACCGGGGAGCGTCGCTGGACGGCCGGCGACGAGCAGATCAGTTTTACGACACCGCTTGTGACAACCGTTGCGGGAGAGGAAGTGGTCTTGGCGGTCAACGAATCGCGGGTCGTCGGCTACGATCCTGACGACGGCAGTGAACGCTGGGGCTTGGACTGGCCCGGCCATTCCAACTCCGACGCCACCTGCTCGCAGGCCTGCCCGGTCGAGGGCGATCGGATCTTCATTTCCAAGGGCTACGGGATCGGGGCGGCCCTGTTTGAGCGACCGGCCGCCGATGAGTCAGCCGCCGGCTGGCGAGCCGTCTGGCGAAAGCCGAGCCTGCTGAAGACGAAGTTCACCAACGTCGTCATCCACGAGGGCCACGTCTACGGGCTCTCCGACGGGATCCTCGAGTGCGTGCGGCTGGACGACGGCAAGCGGATGTGGAAGCGCGGCCGCTACGGCCAGGGGCAGGTGCTGCGGGTCGGCAGGCTGCTGATCGTGCAGGCGGAAGACGGGGAGGTAGTCCTGGTCGACTGCTCGCCAGAAGGACACGTCGAGCGGGCGAGGCTCGCGGCGCTCGACGGCCAGACCTGGAACAACCCGACCCTCTCGGGAAATCGGCTGCTTGTTCGGAACGCCCAGGAGGCGGCCTGTTACGAACTGCCGCTGGTGAAGGGAACATCGCCATGACTGCCGGCGATGACAATCCCGCGGCCTCCCCGGCGATGCCGCAGCGGGAACTCGTCGGCAGGACGGTCTTCGTGACCGGCGGCAGCAGCGGGATCGGCCGGGCGATCGCGCTGGAGTTGGCCGCGGCTGGAGCCCGCGTGGCGATTCAGGGCCGCTCGGCGGAGCGGACGGCCGAGGTGGCCGGCCAACTTGCGTCCCTCGGGCTTCATGCCGGCACCTTTTTGGCCGATCTCTCACGGCCCGAGGCTCCCGCTGGCCTGGCGGCCGAGCTGGCCACGGCGCTTCCGGAACTCGACACCGTCGTGCTCTTCGCCGGGGCCGACACGCTCACTGGTGAGCCGGCCGGCTGGTCGTTTGAGCGGAAGCTCGCCGAACTCTTGCAGGTGGACGTGACGGCGACGATGCTCTTGAGCCGCGGGCTCGGCCGGCAGATGAAGACGCGGGGCCGGGGCGTCGTGATCACCTGCGGCTGGGATCAGGCGGCCGTCGGCATGGAGGGCGACAGCGGGGAACTCTTCGCCGCGGCCAAGGGGGCCGTGATGGCCTTCACGCGGAGCCTGGCGAGGTCGCTGGGGCCGGAGGTGCGGGCCAACTGCGTCGCCCCCGGCTGGATCAAGACCGCCTGGGGCGAGCAGGCCAGCGAGTCGTGGCAGCGGCGGGCGGTTCGCGAGAGCATGCTGCGGCGCTGGGGCACGCCGGAGGACGTGGCCGGCGTGGTCCGCTGGCTCGTCTCACCAGGAGCGGAGTTCGTGACGGGTCAGGTCGTCCCGGTCAACGGCGGCTTCCGCCGGGCGTAGATTCGCCAGCCGCGTGCTGGTTGGTGACGTTCCGCGGGCGCGCTGGTGGTGATCGCGGATAGGGCGGGTTGGTGGTGGGAACGTAGCGGGCATCGGGAGTTGGAAAGCCCAATGGCCCGCCGTCCTCTCGGTTCGCGCCGGGGGCTTCTATGCCACTCAGCGCCGAGCCGAGCCAAACCGAATTGAAGAAATGCCCCGGCGTGGGCGAGCGAGGCGGAAGCTCGCCCACGCCAGTGGGGCATCCTTCTGGTCGGGGCCGCCGGCCCGGCCCCGGAGGACCGGACCGGCGGGGGAGGTCACGCTCGTTACTGCTGGCCCGAAGCCACCGAGAAGTCGCTCGAGGCGACCCACTGGTCGGGGTAGGCCCGCATGCCATGCTCGTGAATATCGAGGCCGTCCTGCTCTTCCTGCGGACTGACCCGCAGCAGGCCGATCGCCTTGAGCACGCCGAAGACGATTGCCATCGTCACGCAGGTCCAGGCGACGATCGCGACAGTCGAGATCAACTGGACGACGAAGAAATCACCGACCGACTCGATGCCGTCAGGTAGGTCACCGAAGATGCCGGTCGCCAAGCCGCCCCAGACGCCGCAGAGGCCGTGCACCGGCCAGGCACCGACGGGATCGTCAATCCGCAGTTTGTCGAGCAGCAAGATGCCGAGCACAACCAGCAATCCACCGATGCCACCGATGATCAAGGAGTCGACCTGTGAAACGCGGTCACAGTTGGCGGTAATCGCCACCAGTCCGCCGAGCACGCCATTGAGGGCCATCGTCAAGTCCGGCTTTCCAAACATGCCCCAGCCCAGCAGCATGGCCAGAACGCCACCTGCCGCAGCGGCAATCGTCGTGGTCAAGGCGATGTAGGTGGTTGCCTCGGCGTTGACCGCGCCGGAATACGTCAGTTGGCTGCCGGGATTGAACCCGTACCAACCGACCAGCAGCACGAACACGCCAAGGGCCGCCATCGAGAGGTTGTGGCCGGGAATCGGCACGCTCTTGCCGGAGGCGGTATAGCGACCAATCCGGGGCCCGAGAAATATCGCCCCGATCAGGCCGGCAAAACCGCCCACGGCGTGCACGACGACGCTGCCGGCGAAATCCTGGAAGCCCATCTGGTCGAGCCAGCCGCCGCCCCACTTCCAGGAGCCGCTGATCGGATAGATGAATCCGGTCAAAATGGCCGTATAGACGAGGTACCCGCCGAACTTGAGACGGCCGGCGACCGCCCCGGAGACGATCGTGGCCGCGGTGGCTGCGAAGGCGACCTGAAAGAGGAAGTCAACCGAGTTGCTGGCGTAGGCGCCATCAGAATAGGTCGGTGCCGCCGCCCAGACCTCGACGCCATCCTTCTCCTCGACCTGGGCATCGCGGCTGATAAAGGAGGCGGGCGACCCAAGGTAGCCCTCGGAAATCCACTCGCCCGGGTACATCAGCGAATAACCGACAAACAAAAAGAGGAGTACGCCGACGCAAAAATCCATCACATTCTTGGAGAGAATGTTGACGACGTTCTTGGCGGAGTTGAGGCCGATCTCGACCATCGCGAAGCCGGCCTGCATGAAGATCACGAGCACCGCGCAGATGAACATGATCAGCGTGTTGATCGCATAGTCATTGCCGTCGTCGTACGAGAGTTCGGCGACGGGGTCACCGTCGTTCCAGCCGGGGGGGTTGCTCTCATCGGCGGCCGCTTCTTCTCCCGCCGTCTCTTCCGCAGCTGCTTCCTCAGAGGCCGGCTCTTCATCAGCCGCTGAGGCCACCGATACAGGGGCGATCTCCATGAACGGAGTTGAAATCACTCCGCTCAAGACACAACTCACAGTCAAAACTGGGACAACGAATCGCATCATGCGTGACCACGACATAAAACGCCTCTTTCAATAAATAGGAATCGGGCACCTCCGCTGTGCCGAAACCCGCAAGACGCAGCCTCCTGCGGCGCCGGATTTTCACCTGTCGGCAAGAGAGCAAGTGGCGTGCCAATCGGCCTCAGCGGGCGACCCTCGGCAGCGCCGAAGGCGGCCGACGGTTGCTCGGACGAGGCGTTTTTCGGCAAGAAAAAGTGCGTTTGATTCCCTGGGGAGAAAAATCTCAGCACGTTTTTTTAAGGGAACCCGGTCCCCCCGGTCGGGGCTGCTTCGCCCACTCCGCAGGCACTGCGGTGACTTCGGAATGGGCAGCGGGGCAGGCGGAGCGGATTGGGCGGGTTGGTCGTGAACGGTTGCGCGGGCTTCCGGGGACCGGGATCGCCCAACAGCCCGCCGTCCCGGGTTGTTGGCAAACCAGGTGTTTGTTGGTTGTGATCGCGGATTGGGCGGGTTGGTCGTGAACGGTTGCGCGGGCTTCCGGGGACCGGGATC
>CALGAS010000121.1 GCA_937959175.1 uncultured bacterium
GCCGCAGCGACCCGATTTCTGGGCTGATCCTCACTGCTGTGAGGGCCTCACCAGGCCGGTGAGATTGGCCTGAAACCCGTGGGAAACAGGGTTTTTTGTCTTGCGGGGGGCGGATCTGGCCCCGGCGGGCCACGCAGAACAGTGAGCCGTCTCTGCGGGCTGTGAGGGCGTTTTTTCGTCGCCCGATTTTTTTTGGCCCGTGTTTTCAGGGGTCGATCCGCGCGCTGCGAACCGTCCACGAGTTTTGGCACGCCAGATGCATCTCTCCCTTCTGTCGCGAGCGGTCGCGGCGGTCGACGAACGGCGTCGGCAGCACGAGACCGCCCGCGGGTCCTGAGTCAAAGGGCGGCGGGTCACCCGTCGCGGAAAGGAGGAGACCAATGATGGTCGTTGCTGTGGGAATCACGTCCGAAGAGGTGCGGTCGCTCGCCGGGAAGGCGCCGGCAGCTCGCACTGGGCGTGTTCCTGGTTTGCTCAAGTGCCTGGTCGTGTCGGGTGACGAAGGTCTTCGTCAGCGGCTCGACACGATGGCCGAACTGGCCGGCTGGTCGGCGTGTGAGACGCCGGCCGACGGAGCCGAGCTTCGGTCGCTCGTCGAGGGTGACTTCCACCTCGTGATCACCGACATCGCCAGCCCGCTGGGCGAGCGTGTCACCGACACGGTGGAGATCGCCGAAGAGTTCGCCAGCCGTCCCAACACGCTCGTCGTGGTGTGCGGCTCCGGTGAGAGCGTCGACGAGGAGTTGTGGGCTCGCCAGCTCGGAGCCTGGGTGTATCTGCCCGGTATCTCGGGTGGCGACGCGTTGATGTCCCTGTTTGCCGAGGCCCAGCGGGTCGTCGAGCGGCGGGGGGCCTGGCAGTTCGTCTAGGAGCGGACGCGGCTCCGGGCCGCCTGCCGTTCCGACCGGTTGATTGGCAAGCGAGACCCCGCGTTTCGGTCATGCGACCGACGGGGCTCGCCGGAAACGAGTGATTCGAAGTTTTTTATCCGCCCCTCGTTATGGGGCTCATTTGCAAAGGAGCAGTGTCATGAGCGCAGCCGTTGAAACCTATCGTGATGATGTTGAGGCGACCTACGCGGTCGACTTCTCCCGCGACCGCGAGCCGATGAAGGCCCGGAAGCGGTTCCCCGAATACCGCCGCAAGGGCGGGGCCCCTTCGCGGGTCAGCGGGATGCACTGCCGCCGCAGCAAGCGGTGGACCTGGGGCAGCGGGCGGGGTGCCCGTGTCCTTAACATGCGGGCCTTTGCAGGTGCCGTGGCCTTCGCCGTGGCGAGCATCGCCTCCTCGGTGATGGGCGTGACGATCGACATGAAGACGATCGGCGACCCCAAAAATGCCGGTGCCGCCGCAACTGTCGGTGCTCCCGGTGGTCCCTACGGCTCGGTCGATTACGTCTACGAGCTGGCGACGTTCGAGACGACCAATGCCCAGTACGTCGACTTCCTCAACGCTGTCGGGGCGAACAATCCCAACGGCATCTACGATCCGCGGATGGACAGTGATCCGACCGGCGGGATCGTCCAAAGCGGCTCGCCCGGCTCCTACACCTATTCGCTCAAGCCCGCCAACGGCAACGGGAGTGGCAACGGCAATACGCCGGTGAACTTCGTCAGCTGGTTCTCGGCGGCTCGGTTCGCCAACTGGCTCCACAACGGCCAGTCGGGGGATCCAAACCTGATCGAGATTGGCTCTTACTCCCTCAACGGGCAGACGAGCGGTGCCCTTCCCTCCCGGTCCCCGCTGGCCACCTACGTCCTGCCGACGCTCGACGAATGGATCAAGGGCGGCTTCCACACCGGTGGCCTGGCTGCGACCGACTACACGACTTGGGCGACCAACAGCAACTCCAAGCC
>CALGAS010000122.1 GCA_937959175.1 uncultured bacterium
GCATCTTCCCGGCCGACCGCGAGGTCGATGACCATGTCTACTGCATGTACGAGTATCCCGCCCCGGGCTACTTCGACGCCGACGGCGGTGTTGCCGATCCCAACAAGAAGATCGTGGTCACCTATTCCTCGATCAACGGCAACGGCTTCGGCGGCTACGGCGAGGTGGTGATGGGCACCGCCGGCACGCTGATCCTCGAGAACGAGCGGGACGTAATGCTTTACAAGGGCTCCGCCCGCGACACGCGGGTGAGCGTCTCGACGGCCAAGGACGGCGCCCCGGTGCTCGACACGACCGAGAGCGGAGGCGGCGGCGGCGTGGTTGCGGCCACGACCGGCGGTGGCGAAGCCCCGCCCTCCCGCGGCTACACCGAGGAGATGGAGCACTGGGCCTGGTGCATCCGCAACCCGGCCCCGGAAAACCAGCCCCGCTGCAAGCCGGAGGTGGCCCTGGCCGACGCCGTGATCGCCCTGGTGAGCAACATCGCCCTGGCCAATCCGACGACCCAGCCGCGGATCGAGTTTCAAAAAGAGTGGTTCGACATCGCCAGCGACGTGACGCCCGAAGGGGTCGCTCCCGACGTCACCCGCAGCGAATACAAGGCCTGACAACGGCCGCCGCGGCCCTGCCCCCTCACCGCCCGGGCCGATACCAGCCATCGGCGAACGCCCAGCGATTGCCCCCCGAGTGAACGACCCGGCTCGGGGCGTCGGCGTGCCACTCCCATCGCTCGCCAGTGGCGAGATCAAAGACGCTCGACACGCAGGGCGTGGGCCCGAGATCCCAGCGGCCCTGGTCATCCAGCCTGAGCATCGGACGGGCTCCCTGGATCGTCAGCAGCCGGGCCAGTTCCGGCGCGCGGCGTTCCAGGGCCCGCTGCCGCTCCGCGTCGGTGCCCCGCAGGTCGAACAGCCGGGCCGGCTGCGTCGAGCCCGGCCCCATCGCGTAGCGAAGGTTGCCGGCCGCGTCGGCCTTGCTCCAGACCCAGCGGCCCAGGCTGCGGTCATAACGCCCGTAGACATGGGCCGGCTTGATCTCGGCCGTCGTGACGGGAAAGAGCTTTTCGGTGACCGGATCGAAGCGATAGATGGCGGAGCGATCACGGCCGGCGTCGTGATCGAAAGTCGCCTTGTCGGCAGGAACCGGCTGGAGCTCGGCGGCGGCGAGCGGAGCCATACCCGCTCCCGATGTCTCCACCACCACCGCGACAGCGGCGACGCTGAGCAGAACACGCATCATCGGCCAGA
>CALGAS010000123.1 GCA_937959175.1 uncultured bacterium
CCGGGCGGCTGCGGCGGTGCGGCGGGAGGTGCCCGCCGCGCGGCTCGTCGTGGCGGCCCTCCACGAGCGGCATGCCGCTCGGGTGCGGCGGGTGATTGCGGAAAGCCCCGAGATGCAGAGCCTGGACGTCGAGGTCGCCGCGGGGCAGACCCGCGAACTGATCGGGAAGGCCACCGTCGCGATCGCCGTCAGCGGCTCGGTGTCGCTCGAGTTGCTCGCCGCGGGCGTGCCGACGGTGATCGTCTATCGGATCGGCGGCTTCGCCTACGTCGTGCAGAGCTTCTTCCGTCACGCCCGATTCATCACGCTGGTCAACCTGCTTGCCTGCCGTGAGCCCGTGGGGCCGGTCCGGCCGGTGCTCTGGCCGCCTCGCGGTGTGCCGCCGGCCGATCCCGAAGCCGTGTTCCCTGAATATCTGAGCGTCGGCGATCCGGCCGAGCGGGCCGCCGGCCACGTGATCACGTGGCTGACCGACGCCGCTACGCTCGAGGAAGTTCGCTCCCGGATCAGGGAAGTGGCCGATGCCGTCGCCCGGCCGGGCTCGGCGGCCCGCGCTGCCGAGGTCGTCCTGGCGATTGCGGCCGGGGAGCAGTCGGTCACATCGGCGGACGATCCTCGCCGCGCGGCCTAGACCGCCGGCGGCTGAGTCTGGAACCGATTACGCTGGGGTAAGGATCGATCAGGCGACTGGAGCCGACTGCGATATGGGTACAACCCACAGACTATTGCTGGCTGCCGTCGCTGCCGTGTGCGTGTTTCCTTCATTTGAGACCGAGGCTCCGATGGCCGCTCCAGACAGCCGGATCGACGGTGCTGCCCCGCGACCAGAGTTCACCGACAGCAGCGAGAACTTCAACCTGCAGCTCCCGACCGCCGGCGGCAAGCAGTTCTGGACCGACCATTGCTGGCGGGACGGCTGGCGGATCCAGCAGAACGTCGTCACCGGGCACTGGCGGCTGCTCGACCCCGCCAATGTCCGCCATGCCTGGGGTTCACGGGTAGCGTGCGAACGAGTGCTCAACCGGCAGCACGTCGGCGATCAGTCCGCGGGGCTGCACCATGTCATCCTGGTGCACGGCCTGTTTCGGTCGGCGGCGTCGATGCGGCAGCTCGGCACCGCCCTGGAGCATCCTGAGACACGACGAATCGTGCTGTTTGAATATGCCAGCACCCGAGGATCGATCGCCACGCATGCCGCCGCGCTCAGGGAGGTTGTTGAGGGGCTTTCCGCAACGGCAGCGATTAGTTTCGTCGGACACAGCATGGGCAACATTGTCGTGCGGCATGCATTGGGCGATTGGGAGCGGGACGGCAACCAGCAGTTGCTCGAGCGGGTCAAGACGGTGGTGATGATCGGGCCGCCGAATCAGGGGGCTGCGATCGCCAGGCAACTGGCCAAGCTCCCGGCCTACGGCCTGGTCGCGGGGCAGGGGGGGCTCGAGCTTGGCCCGCAGTGGCCGCACCTGGAGGCGCACCTTGCCATTCCCAATTGCCCGTTCGGCATCATTGCGGGCCGGCTGCCGGATGGGGTCGTCAACCCCCTCGTCGGTGAAGCCGGCGACTTCGTCGTCAGTGTCGATGAGACCAGGCTGCCGGGCGGGGCACTGCGTGCGTATAACCAGGTTCACTCCTTGCTGATGGACGACCCCGCCGTGCAGCAGGCCGTTGCCACCTTCATCGATCATCAACGTTTTGAATAAGGACCGCTCGCTGATGCTTTCTCTCTCGTCACGCCGCCGCCACGTCAAGAACCTGGCAGCTTCGCTCGCTGCTTGCCTCGGCGGCCTTTGTTGTGGCTACGGGTTGTCAGTTGCCCGCGCGGGTGTGATCGCTGTGGATGCGGCGGTTCCCCTGACGATGGCTGCCGGCGGGACCGCAGGTGACCCGGCGGTGTATCTGATCGGCTCGACCGCCGGCTATTCCTACGCCGCTGCCGGCACGGTGACACTGGGATCCTTCTCGAGTTCGTACAACCAGTTGACACTGGAAAATGCCGGTCGAATGACGATCGCGGATGGCTTCAATTTCGACATGCGGGGCAACAACAGCCGGCTCGTCATCGACGGCACGCTGGTGGGTGCCAACCGCTCCCGTCTGGACATGAGCCTGACCGAGGGCACGTTCACCAATCGATTCTTCATCCAGCAAAACACGGGCAGCAGCGTTGAAATCCGCAACGGTGGCGTGCTTGCGGGGGAGGCCTTTGTGGCGACCTCGTCTGCCACAAATGCCTCGCTGACGATCGACGGGTTTGCAGGCACCAGCACGAATCCTTCAGTGGTTTTCGTCAGAAATGAGGTGGTCGTAGCATCTGGGAGCGCGCTCACGGTCACTGTCAGCAATGGGGGCCTTCTCGAGGCCGACAGTCTGCTCAACTTAGGCACCCTCAACGTGAGCGTTGGGAACGGATCCAGGCTCTCGCTCAATGCCGGGCAGGATTTTTCGGTCGTCACGAGCTTCACCATGGACGCTGGTGCGACGCTCGACCTGACCGGCGCGAATAGCAACCTGGGGGTGATCGCCACCGGCAGGACCGTCACGCTCTCCGGCGCATCCGCGTCGCTCTCCGGCACCACGCTTGACGGCGGGCTGCTAGAGGTTGGCACCTTTGACGCGGCCAACCTCGCAATCACCAGCGGCACGCTCCAGCTCTCCGGCGGCACGCTCTCGATGGGCTCCGGAGGCCCTCTTTCACTCAACGCCAACACGAGTCTGACCGGTTACGGCACGGTCTCGGCCAGCGTCGAGCTCAACGGAGGCTCGGTTGTCGGCGACGTCGATCCTTTTTTGTCTCGTGACGGGATTGCGTTCTCCTCCAACGTGACGGGGCCCGGGACCCTTACCGACGTCACGCTTTCCGGGCTGCTCGATGTCGGCAACGGCGGGGGGGCCGTGACCATGGTCGACGGCACGTTCGCGACAGGAAGCTCGCTGCTCCTCGATATCGCGGGCACCGCAGGCGGGCAGTACGACACCTTCTCGGCAAACGCGGCCAGCGATGTCTCGGGCGGTGATCTCGTGATCGCCTTCTCCGGCGGGTTCGTCCCGACGGTAGGCGACCGCTGGACGCTGTTTTCCGGTGGATTTGATGCCGCCAACTTTGCCAGTATCACGCTCCCACAAGACACCGAACTGAGCGGCTACGAGCTTGTCGCCGTACCGGAGCCGACCGCTGGTTTCTTGATCGCCTCCGGTGCCGCGGCAGTCGCCTGCCGCCTGATCACCTTTCGCGGACGTCGCCCGACATGAAGGCTCGCCCGCTCCATGCGTGTTGCCTGCGGGCCGTCATGGTGTGGCATGTCACGTCGGCAGACGCAACCGGGCAGGCGGCCTGAAATCAGATACAACCAAGGGTATGCTGCTGCTTTCCGAACCTCAGCCGACGCCTGCTGACTGGCAGTTCCAGATTGCCGGGATTGCGGTCCGCGTCTCGGCCTGGTTCTGGCTGGCCGCGGCCCTGCTCGGCTGGGGCATCTGTCAGTCGTTCGCCGGGGGCGATCAGCGGGCCCTAATCGGCTACCTGATCGTCTGGGCTGGGGCGGTGCTCGTCTCGATCCTGGTGCACGAACTCGGCCACGCCCTGGCCTATCGATGCTTCGGTCAGGGAGCCCACATCGTCATCTACCACTTCGGCGGCCTGGCGATTCCCGAAGTCTGGGGCCGGCGGGTCAGCCTCCGGCCGCTCCAGCGGATGCTCGTTTCCGCAGCCGGCCCGCTGGCCCAGCTGGCTCTCGCGGCGACGATCGTGATCGGCTTGCGGGCGGCTGGCTATTCGGTGCCCTTCCCGATCGAGGCGATCGGCGAGCCACTGGGCCTCTACGAAGGCGAGCGGATCGTGCCGCGGTCGCTGTTTGCGTTCGTGTTGTTCATGCTCTGGGTCAACGTCTTCTGGCCGATCCTCAATCTCCTGCCGGTGCCGCCGCTCGATGGCGGCCAGATCGTCCGCGAGGGGATGCTCGCGATGGGCGTGGCCGATGCCCACAAGATCGCCGGCCTGATCGGCGTCGCGACCGGGGCCCTGGTCGCCTACTGGGCCTACACCCGCGGCGAAACCTACCTGGCCATCATGTTCGCCCTCCTGGCCGGCTCCTGCTATCAGGGGCTCACGGCCGGCGGCGGCCGGTGGCGATGAGATGACCACTGGCGACACGGAGGCCGGCGGGCCGTGGCCGATCATCGTGGCGATCGGGGCGAGCAATCTCTCCCGCGGGCTGCCCCGGCTGGTGGCAACGGTCCGTGGCCGGTGCGGCCCGGCCGACTACCTGGTGGCCGCCGGCCACGGCCGGTCGTACGGGGCCAACAGCCGCGTCGCCTGGCGGCGGCTGCCCTCGATTCTCAGAAGCGGCCTCTGGCGGGCGATCGACCGGCTCGAGCCCGCGGCTGCGTCGCGACCGCTGCAGGCGGTCGTCACCGACATCGGCAACGACCTGCTCTATGGCTTCTCGGTCGAGCAGACGGCCGCCTGGGTGCGGGAGTGCATCGCCAGGCTGACCGAGCGGGGCTGCCGGATCGCCGTCACGGCCCTCCCGCTCGAGAGCGTCGCCCGGGCCGGGCCGCTGCGGTATCGACTCCTGAAGAAGGTCTATGTGCCCGGCTGCCCGCTCGATCTGCCCGACCTTCAGGCCGCGGCCGGCCGGCTCGACGAGGCGGTCCGTGAGATCGCGGCCGCCGCCGGTGCCGCGGTGATCGAGCAGCCCGGCGAGTGGTACGGCTTCGATTCGATCCACGTCCGCCGGCGCAGGCTCGCCGCCCTCTGGCAGGCGGCCGCCGAGGCCTGGGGCATCCGGGAGCGGCGCGAGTCGCCGCGGGCGACCCTCGGCGACTGGGCCGGGATCGGCACTCGGGCCGCCGAGGTTAGGTCGCTCGCCGGTCGCGTGCGGTTCACGCCCCAGCCGGTGGTCCACTGGCCCGCCGGCGGCACGCTGAGCCTCTATTGA
>CALGAS010000124.1 GCA_937959175.1 uncultured bacterium
TCGTCACGCCCTCGCCGGTCGGCGTGGCGATCGAAAATGACAGGTAGCCCTCGCCGCCGAGGCCGAGGCCGGCCACGCTGGGACCGTTCTTCACAAACAGCGTCGTGTCGAGCAGCCGGCCCATCCGGGTCATCGCCCGGACGTCGTTGGAGTGGATGATCGCGGTATGCCGGAAGCCATGCTCGCTTTCGTGGGCTCGCTGAATCGCCTCGTCGGCATCGCGGCACCGCACGAAGGGCAGGAAGGGCATCATCTGCTCGACCGCCACGAACGGGTTGTCGGCGTCGGTCTCGCCGAAGACGAGTTCCAGCCCGTCGCCGCCGGCCGCCCCGGCGGCCTCGGCCAGCCGTGAGGCATCCTGACCGAGCAGATCCTTGCAGGGCACCTGGTGGCGGTGCGATCCCTCGCCCGTCCAGACGATCGCCCGCTCGGTGAGCCGGTCGACCTGTCCGGTGGTCAGCCGGAGGGCCCCCGCCCGCTCCATCGCGGAGAGCATCGCCTCGAACACGGCCTCGACGACAAACACCTGCTTTTCACCGATGCAGAGGAGATTGTTGTCGTAGGCGGCCCCCTGGATGATCGCCCGAGCCGCCCGCTCGAGGTCGGCGGTCGCGTCGACCACCACCGGCGGGTTGCCCGGCCCGGCGACGATCGCCCGCTTGCTCGACTGGGGCGCCGCCCGGGCGACCGCCGGCCCGCCGGTCACGCAGATCAGCTTCACGCCTCGATGCTGGAACAGTTCGGCGGCACTCTCGAGGGTCGGCTCGGCGACCAGCGAGATGAGGTTGTCGATTCCCAGGTCGCGCTGGATCGCCGCGTTGAACCGCCGCACACCCTCGGCCGCCACCTTCCGGCCGCTGGGGTGCGGGTTGACGACCAGCGTGTTGCCCGCGGCGAGCATGTTGATCGCATTGCAGGCGATCGTGGGGAGCGAGTGGGTCACCGGCGTAATCGCGGCGATCACGCCGAACGGAGCGTGCTCGATCACCGCCAGGCCGTGGTCGCCGCTGAAGACCTGGCTCTCCATGAACTCGACGCCCGGTACCTTCTCGCCGAGCACCTTCAGCTTCTCGATCTTGTGGTCGAGCCGGCCGATTCCCGTCTCGGCAAACTCCATCCCGCCGAGTTCCTCGGCATCCTCGATCGCGATCCGCCGAATGTGGGCGATCGCCCGGCGGCGGCCCTCCATGCCGAGCGACTCGAGCTGCTCGAAGGCCGCCTGGGCCGCCCTGACCGCCTCGTCGACCGAGCCGAAAAGCCCGTGGTCATTGGCGGGGCCCGGCTGGCTGGCCGGGCGGGCCGCCGCGGGGCGCGGCGATGACGGCTGGCCTGTGGTGATCTCGGCGATCACCTGGCGGACGAGGACGGCGATTTCGGGGGCGGTGGGTGTGGTCATGGTCGTGGGTGCCTGGTGTGAAAATCGACTCTGGTTTCGATGTGCCGCCGGAGCGGCTTCAGGTGTGCCGCCGGGACGGCTTCAGGTGCGCCGCCGGGACGGCAAACGTCTCCTCGCAGGGAGATTTCGCTCGGCCCTGATTGCCGCTGCCACCCGCTGAGGGCGAAATCTCCAATGCTCGTCGAGCGTTCGCCGCTCCCGGCTTCCGTCGTCGTGCTGAAGACGGTTGGGAGGACTCGATTGGGAGGACTCGATTGGATGGCGGGGAAATGCTCGGGCGGGTTGTCAGCTCCTTTTGAAAACGTCTTGGCCGTCGATGCGAACGGTGTCCACCAGGCCGATCACGACGGCGTCGATCGGCAGGGTTTTAGTCTCGGGCGTGAGCCGGGCGCTCGAGCCCTGCGTGATCAGTACGAGCTGCCCTTCGCCGGCGCCGAGGGTATCGACGGCGATGAAGGTCCGGCCGGTCGGCACGAGGCTTGAGCGGGTTTTGTCATCGAGCCGGTAGGGCTCCACGATGAGCAACTTGTGGCCCGTCATCGTGGCGGCCTTCTGTGTCGCCACCACCGAGCCTGTCACCTGGGCGATGAACATCAGCCACCGATCCTTTCTGGGGCACTTTCCTCTTGCCAGTTCGTCGAGACGAGCAGGTCGCGGGCCTGGCGGGCGACGACCAGTTCTTCGTTGGTCGGAATGACCCAGATGGCCGTCGCAGAGCCGGCGGCGCTGATCGGCCGCTCACCGTCGCCGCTCGCCGCGTTGGCGGCCTCGTTAATCGTGATGCCGAGGTCGCCGAGCCCGGCGAGCACCGCCGCCCGCGTGGCGGGGGAGTTTTCACCGATGCCCCCGGCAAACCCGATCGCATCGAGCCCGCCGAGTTCGACGAGCCCCGCGCCGAGCCAGTGGCGAATCGCGGCGACGTAGACAGCGATGGCAGTCTCCGCCGGCTTGCTGCCGGCAGCCACCGCTGCCTCGAGGTCCCGC
This sequence comes from uncultured bacterium, assembly GCA_937959175.1. Taxonomy (GTDB): domain Bacteria; phylum Planctomycetota; class Planctomycetia; order Pirellulales; family UBA1268; genus QWPN01. Next base: position 2,381 of record CALGAS010000124.1, read on the forward strand.
ATGTCGCCGGAGGTACCCGACATGCCGGCCAGGCCGGCGTGCGACGAGAGTTCGGCGAGCAGGTCTTCCAGCGGCCGGCCTGTCGCCTTGGCCACGTGGAGCACCGCGAAGGGGTCGAGATCCCCGGCCCGATTGTTCTGGGGCAGGCCTGACTGGGGGCTCATGCCCATCGAGGTGCCCACGCTCCGGCCGTCGCGAAGCCAGCAGACGCTGCTCGAGCCGCCGAGGTGGCAGGAGATCGCCCGCAGCGGCCGGTCCGGCTTGGCCGGCACGAGCGCCCGCAGCCGCTCGGCCACGAACCGGTGGCTCGCCCCATGAAAACCCCACCGCCGGACGAGGTGCCGCTCGGCCCACTCCGTTGGCACCGCGTAGAGGGCGTTGCGATCGGGAATCGTGGCATGAAAGCCGGTCTCGAAGGCCGCCACCAGGGGCACGCTCGGGAGGTGCTCGGCAAGCTGCCGCATCGCCCGCACATAAGGCGGATTGTGCGCGGGGGCCACGTCGGCCATCTCCTCCATGGCAGCCAAGACCTCCGGTGTGACTCGCGTCACACCCCCCGCCCGACCACCATGGACCGCCTTGAACCCGACGGCCGCGACCTCCGTGACGCTCCCCAGCGGGCCCCCGTCACCGGTGAGCTGCTCCAGGGCCGCCTCGAGCGCGACGGCATGGTCGGGCACTGGCCGCACCGCCTCGAAGGAGCCCTTTCCCGCCGTCCCGTAGACCCGACTTTCAGCCGCCCCGATCCGCTCGACCCCGCCTCGCGCAAGCTCCACGCCCTCCTCGTCGCCTGCCGTGTTCGGCAGGTCGAAGAGGCGGTACTTGAAGCTCGTAGAGCCGAGGTTGGCGACCAGGATTTTCATGACGATCTCAACGAAAAAGGGGACATCCCCCTTTTCTCGCACAAGTGGTGTTCCGGTTCCTGCATGGGTTGGCCGGTCAACGCCGGACCTTCTTTGCTGACTGAGAAAAGGAGAATGTCCCCTTTTTCCAGGGTGGCTCGGCGGACCGATTAGCTGAAAAACGCGGTCACGAGGCTGTCGGCGGGCCGTGGAATCACGTGGCTGGCCACGAGTTCCCCCGACTGCTGGGCCGCGTTAGCGCCCGCCTCGACAGCCGCCCGCACGCTGCCGACATCGCCCTGCACCACCGTCGCCACCAGGGCGTTGCCGATGCTGATCCGCTTGATGATTTTCACGTTGGCCGCCTTGGCCATCGCGTCGGCGGCCTCGACGAGGCCGACGAGCCCCTTGGTCTCCAAAAGTCCGATTGCTGTGTTCATCGCTGGTCCTGTCTGAAAAGGGAAACTGAGAAAATGATTGATGTTCGAGCCGGATCCGAACTACTCGGCGGCCGGCAACACGACACCGATGTCCTCGTGCGGACGGGCGATGACCTGCACGCCCACCACGTCGCCGATCCGGCCGGCTGCCGCCGCTCCGGCATCGGTCGCGGCCTTCACCGCCGCCACGTCGCCCGAGACGAACGCCGTCACGAGTCCGCTGCCGATCTTGTCCCATCCCATGAAGGTGACGTTGGCCGCCTTCATCATCGCGTCCACCGCCTCAACGAGGGTGGTGAACCCCTTGACCTCGATCATGCCGAGGGCTTCGACGTTCTTCGCCATCTGTTGCACCGTTCCTGTCTGCTTCGATCCACGCATCCCGCGGGGCCGCTGCCCCGCCGACCGCACCGGCACGCGCCGGTTTGACGGTCTTGTCTTGTTGTTCCTGGGGCGGCCTGCCGCCCGCTTGGCCATCAGGTCTGCCTCACCAGTTCCACACGCTCCGCATGATCGAGATCGGCGGCGTTGCCCTCGTCGGTGTCGATGTGGACCTCGAGCTTGGCCGACGGATCCGCCCGCACCAGCAGGTCGCGAAAGACGGTGCCGCAGGAGCCTTTGATCACCAGGCTCATCCGGTCCCCGTTGCGGACGCCGAAGTGCTCGGCATCGGCGTGGCTCATGTGGACATGCCGCTCCGCCCGAATGACCCCCTCGGTGAGTTCCACTGCTCCAGCCGGCCCCACGAGCACGCAGCCGGGCGTCCCGCTGATCTTGCCGCTGGCCCGGACCGGCAGGTCGATTCCCAGCGAGATCCCATCAGTGAAAGCGAGCTCAACCTGCGAGGCCTTCCGGGTGGGCCCGAGCACCCGCACCGTGGGGAGCATCTTCCGCTTGGGCCCCACCACCATCACCGTCTCCTCCGCTGCGTAGAAGCCGTCCTGGTAGAGCTCCTTCATGGGCGTCAGGGTGTGGCCGGGGCCGAACAGCTTCTCCACGTGCTCGTCGGTGAGATGGCAGTGGCGAGCCGAGATGCTGACGACCAGCCTGGGCTCGGTGGCCGGCTCGGCAGCGGCCTGCGAGGGCGACGGGCTGGCGTTGCCGAGGACAATCTCCCGGACAATGCGCTCGACCGCCGCCTGGTCGAGCGAGTGGGCCGCGGTCAGGACGGAGGCGTTCATGCGGGCTGGCTCCGGCGGGTCGGCAGCGAAGGCGGCTCCTGCTCATCGACCGGCGTCACCACGAGCCGGGGACCGGCCTTGACGATGCGGTCCTGCCAGTTGCGGGAGAGCGCCTCGTCGGAGACCACCAGATCGATCGCTTCCAGCGGTGAGACGAGCGTCAGGCTCTTGCGGCCAAACTTGGAACTGTCCGCAACCACGATCACGCGGCCGGCGGCCTTGAGCATCGCCTGCTCCGTCTCGGCCAGGAGCAGATGAGCGTTGAAGAGGCCCTCGGCATCGATGCCGGCGGCGGAGAGAACCGTCGTCGTGACATGCAACCGGCCGAGCAGCTCGTTGGCATACGGCCCCAGGCAGACGCCGGTCCGCGGCGAGACGTAGCCGCCCAGGAGGACGAGGTCGGTTCGCGACTCCGAGGCGAAGAGATTGGCGACCGGCAGGCTGTTGGTGACCACCTGAAGCGAGCGGCCGACCAGGAGCCGAGCAACTTCATACGTGGTCGTCCCGCCGTCCAGCAGGACCGTTTCGCCGTCGGCGATCTCCTCGACAGCCCGGGCGGCGATTGCTCGCTTGGCGGCCCAGTTGGCCGGCTTTTGCTCGCCAAACTCGGCCCGCCGCGGCAGCCCTCCGGCGTAGAGCACGCCCCCATGGGTCCGCCGGGCCGCCCCTTGCTCCTCGAGGGCATCGAGATCGCGGCGTGCGGTCGACTCGGAAACCCCCATTTCCTGGGTGATTTCCTCGACGGTCGCGAACCCGCGAACGCGGATCATGTCGAGAAGTCGGCTGCGTCGTTCGTGATTCTGCACGTTCCTGGTCGCCTCGTGCACATGATTCTGACTAGTCGCGACTGAAATGCAAGCAATCATGCAATTTCTGCGTGTTTTCGGTGGCTGAAAAGCGTCACATGTGCCTGCAGGGTGTTGGCATCTGCGTCCAAAGATCACCCTGAGGCCCAGTATCCCGCGAAAATTGCGGATTTTTTGGAGCGCCTCGAGCCTAGGTCACACTTTGTGCCGGCGGAGACAGAAGCTGGACCGCAGCCCAGCCGGCTCGAGAAGCATGGATGGAGCCGCCGGACTCGGCTCAGCCGGCTGCCCGACCGAGCCAGAAGCCGGTCCCGAGCAGCATCAGCCCGCTGGTCAGAAGGTTGATGCCGACGATCACAGCGAGGTAGATCGGGGCCTGCTCGGGTGACGCCGTAAACAGAATCCCGCCGAGGACGGCCGTCACGAGCCCATCGACGAGAATCCATCCCCACGGGTAATCGCGAGGCACCGAAAAGGCGGCCATCAGCTTGGCGGCCGCTTCAAACAGAATCAGGATGCCGAGAAACACCACCAAGGCCTCGATCCCCAGGCCCGGCACGGCCAGCATGACAGTGCCCGAGACGACCGCCAGGGCCCCGCAGAGGAGCGTCAACCAAAAACCCTTCCAGGTGTAGGTGCCGAAGGCGGCGACCAACTGCATGATCCCGCCGGCCAGCAGGAGCCCGCCGATGAAGAGGTTGATCGCAAGCGCCGGAACCAGCGGCCAGGCGAGCGAGGCAGCCCCGAGCAGCAGCAGCAACCCGCCGACCCCGAAGGACCAGTTGCGGAGCGTGGTGATCGGACTGGGCTGTTCGCGGTGAGCAAGATCGGTCATCAAAGGGAATCCTCGAGGTGCAGGGCGCGAAAGAATAGCAGCGAAAGAGGGCCACAGGGTGCCACTGGGCGGCGACCGCGACCTCATCGACGACCGCACCGCC
>CALGAS010000125.1 GCA_937959175.1 uncultured bacterium
GAGGCAACGCTGACGGCCATCCTGACGGAGATCGGGCCGCAGGTCGGCGTAGCCCCCCCTGCCGAGGAGCCGCCTCAGCCGGCCGGAGACGGACCGCCGCAACGTCCGAGCTCCCCCTTCGATCGACCAGCCCGCAACGATCCGTTCGGCCCGGCAGGCTGACCGGATGCCTGTGGCCGGTTGAAACCGTGACCTGCCGACAGCCGAATCAGCAGGCCTACCGCTTGATCAGATCCCGGACGGTCATCCCCGAGGGGATCATCGGCAAAACGTGCTCCTGGTAAGGAACCTGCACGTCGAGCAGGGCCGGCCCTGGGGCGTCGATCAGCCGCTGGAGGGCCGGCTCAAGGTCGGCCTTGGCCTGGATCGTCTCGGCCTGCCAGCCAAAGCCCTTTGCAATCGCCACGAAGTCGGGGTAACGGCACTCCGGCGAGATGCCATCGCCCTGGCCGCAGGCCTCGGGATTCTCGACCGGGCCGAGGTAGGTGTGGGCCCGGTTGCCCTTGAAGAACCGATCTTCCCACTGGACCACCATCCCGAGGTGCTGATTGTTGAGCAACAGCACCTTAACAGGGATGTTCTCAGTTTTGCAGGTGGCAAACTCCTGGATGTTCATCAGGATGCTGCCATCGCCGTCGATGTCGACCACGACCGCCTCCGGCCTGGCCACCTTGGCCCCCATCGCCGCCGGCAGGCCGAAGCCCATCGTCCCCAGGCCGCTGGAGGAGAGCCACGTCCGCGGCTCGCGGAACTTGAAGAACTGGGCGGCCCACATCTGATGCTGGCCGACGCCGACGGCGACGATCGCCTCACGGTCGGCCGTCAGCCGGGAGAGATGGTCAATCGCCTCCTGGGCGAGAATGCCGGGGTAGCTGTCGTCGTACGAGAAGGGATCCTCCTGCTTCCACTCGGCGATGGTCGCATACCAGTCGTCGAGGGGAGCCGTCGGCTTCTCGACGATTTTGTTGAGGGCGTGGAGGGCGTCTTCCACGTCGGCCACGATCGGCACGTGGACGAGCTTGTTCTTGTTGATCTCGGAAGGGTCGATGTCGATGTGAACGATGAAGCCGTGCTGGGCGAACTCCGCCACCTTGCCGGTCACCCGGTCATCGAACCGCACGCCGATCGCGATCAGCAGGTCGGCCTCGTCGACGGCGTAGTTGGCATAGACGCTGCCGTGCATGCCGAGCATGTCGAGGCAGCGGGGATCGGTGGCGGGGAAGGCCCCCAGGCCCATCAGCGTCATCGTGACGGGGATGCCCGTCTTGCGGACGAGCTCCCGGAGCTCGTCGGAGGCGTTGCCCGTGATCACGCCGCCGCCGGCGTAGATCACCGGCCGCTTGGCCCGCTTGATCGCAGCAGCGACCTGGGCGATCTGCGCGGGCCGCGGCTGCGGCGGCTCGGGCCGGTAGCCGGGCAGGTTGAGCGGAGCGTCGTAGTCGGGCACGACGTTGGTCTGCTGGATGTTCTTGGGCAGGTCGATCAGCACCGGACCGGGCCGGCCGGTGGTGGCGATGTGGAAGGCCTCCCGCATCACCCGGGCGATGTCGGCCGCGTCGGTCACCAAGTAGTGGTGCTTGGTGATCCCCCGGCAGACCTCGACGATCGGCGTCTCCTGGAAGGCGTCGGTGCCGATCACGCTGGTGCCGACCTGGCCAGTGAGGGCGATCATCGGAACGCTGTCCATCTTGGCGTCGGCGATCGCCGTCACCAGATTGAGGGCCCCGGGGCCGCTGGTCGCCATGCAGACGCCGGGCTTGCCGGTGACGCGGGCGTAGCCCTGGGCCGCGAAGCCGCCCCCCTGCTCGTGGCGGGGCAGGATCGTGCGGATCCGGTCGCCGTAGCGGGTCAACGACTGGTGGAGCGGCATGCTCGCCCCGCCCGGATAGGCGAAGATCACCTCGACCCCCTGCCGAACGAGCGACTCGACGACGACGTCGGCGCCCGAGACGAAGGCGGCGGAGGCAGCGGATCGGGAAGCGGTGGCCATAGCGGGCTCCAAGCGGGGACAGGGCGGGTCGGGAACTTCCCGGCGGCCGCATCTCAAAAATACACGATATCCGCGGGGCCGGGAGAAAAGCAGGTAAAAAAACGAGCCCGCCCAGCCCCCGGTCTTGAAGAAAGGGCGGCAGGCAGCCAAGATTCCCGATGGGTCTTCTCGCTCGGTGTTTTGCGGTGAAATTGCCGCCGCCAAAACTGGCAAAACGGGAACCTGTCGCTGTTGTTTCATACGCTGGTTCATGGCGTACGTTTCCGGGTTTCCGCACCTTCTTCTCGGGACCATTCACATGCTGCCTCGCTGGCTCGGCGTCACGGGCGCTCTCTCGGTCGCTGTCGGGACCGTGATTCCGGCCGCCGCCTGCACTCGCTGCCTGCATCGCTGCGTCGACGACACCGTGATTGTCGGCCGCTCGATGGACTGGATGGAGGACCCGCACTCAGAGATCTGGGTCTTCCCGCAAGGCATGACGCGGCAGGGGGCCGCCGGGCCGCAGAGCCTCGAGTGGACGAGCCGCTACGGCTCGCTGATCGTCAGCTTCTACGGAGCGGCGAGCGTGGACGGCATGAACGAAAAGGGCCTCGTCGCCAACACGCTCTACCTCGCCGAGAGCGACTACGGCCGACCAGTCGCCGGCCGGCCGACGATCTCGATCGCCGCCTGGGCCCAGTACATCCTCGATTCCTACGCGACGGTGGCCGAGGCGGTCGCGGCCCTCGAGAAGGAGCCCTTCACGGTCGTGGCCCCGGTCCTGCCCAACGGCTCTCCCGGTGTCGGCCACGTGGCCCTCTCTGATCCCTCCGGTGATTCGGCGATCCTCGAATACATCGCCGGCAGGCTGGTCATCCATCACGGCCGGCACTACACCGTGATGACCAACTCGCCCCCCTTCGACCAGCAGCTTGCCCTCAACGCCTACTGGAAGGAGATCGGCGGTGACGTGATGCTCCCGGGCACGAGCCGGGCCAGCGACCGCTTCGCCCGGACGAGCTTCTATGTCAGCGCCATCCCGAGAGAGATGACCGGTCAGCGGGCGATCGCGGCGGTCTTCGGCGTGATCCGCGGGGCGAGCGTGCCGCTGGGCATCGCCACGCCCGGTCAGCCCAATATCGCCAGCACGATCTGGCGGACCGTCCATGACCACGGCACGCGGACGGTCTTCTTCGACTCGGCGACCAGCCCGACCGTCTTCTGGCTGCCGCTGGCCGATCTCGACTTCGCGGCTGGCTCGCCTGTCAGGCGGCTGCCGCTGGCCGACGGCCAGACCTACTCGGGGGCGGCAACCGCTGCCCTGGTCGACGCCGACCCGTTCACGTTCCTCGAGGCCACGCCGGAGTGAGCCTTGACGACAGTGGCTGTCGATCGCGGGCAGATCGCCTGGCGATGCGGAAACGATGTCACAGTGGAAAAGTGGAGTTGCACGGCCTCGGCCCAGTCGGCGGGTGGGCCGCGAGCAGCTACACCCGTTGACGCTGCCGGCGACGCGAGGCAGCCAGCCCGGCCCGGCCCGCCAGGCTCACAGCAAGCACGGCGAGCAGACTCGCCGATGCCGGTTCGGGGACCACAACGATCGTGTCGCTGGCAACGATAACTTCGCCCACGCCACCGATGACGTTGATCGTGTCAAAGGTCCCGCTCAGCGTGCCACCGATTTCAAACAGGGGCACGGAATATCCCACGCTGGCCCAGTTGACCCCGGCTGTGTTGACATTGAGTGTGTGAGTGCCCGCGTCTGAAAGCGTCATATTCCCAGAGATGTCGATCGGATCAATGCCGGTATCGCCAAGCGTCAGGTTGAATGTCGTCACGCCATCTCCGGCGTCGAGATTGCCCAGCCCGTTGAGGGCTCCACCATTCTTGACGGTCAGGCTTGCCTCCGCCGTGGTCGAATACCCGGCCATGGTCATGAAGATCCTGTTGCCGCCGCTCAAAGCCACGGTTCCGCCATCAATGACCAGATTGCCGGACGCCGTCGTGCCGCTGTTTTGGAATGCCGCCATGCGGATAAAGCCGTTGTAATTCAGTTCGCCCTGCACCGTCAGCGTGCCGGTGGGCGATAGGTTAGCCTGCGCACCGATCCAAATGTTATTTCCGCCCCCGGTCATACTCAGCGACCCGGTGGGCGCGATAGTCACTGCGGAAGTGACATTGCCGCCATTGACGGCGATGTTCAGCCCGGTCACTTGCTTCGTGGTCGTGAGCGTGAGAGTCGCGGCATTTTGGTTGTTGTAAGCAATGTCTGCTGCACCCGGTTCGGTGCCTCCCCACCCAGCGGCATCACTCCAGTTGGCATTGCCGCCCGACCAGTAAATGCTGGCAGCCCGGACTGCCGGTGTGGATGCAATGCACACCCCGACGAATGCTAGGAGGATTGCCTGTCTCGCCTTTGTCATTGCGTCGTCACCTTTTTTGTCACCGACAGGCGTTGTTTACTCGTTGCGAACGCCATCGTGATGCCTCCTCCCAGGTCAATCGCAGTGCGCACCTGCAGAGAACCCGCTCCCTACCGGTACTACTAACGCACCGGGGATGGGGTGGTCAAGTTGCGGAAAATGCGGCCGTCGCCATCTCCCAGGACTCGCTCGATGCTTATCCGCCGCTGGCGGAACAGGCTCGCCGCCAGCGACGGGAATCGTCGTCAGAACGTCCGCCGCGGTATGATTTGGGCCTCAGTGGCACGACGCTCCACACGGGCCAAGATGCGGCTCGCCCGCCTGGCCGACACCCTCGAGCAGCACAGCGGGTTCGCAGAGGTCGTCGCCGCCTTGCACGACGGGCACGGCGGCACGATCGGCGGAACCTGGGGATCGGCCTGCGCCCTGGCCGTGGCGGCGGTCCTCCGGGCGGAGGCCGGCCGCAGCCCGGCCACGCTGGCGGTCATCCTGCCCCATGCGGCCGAGGCCGAGGCCTTCGTCGACGACGTGGCCCTGTTCTCGGACGTGCCGCCCCTGCTCCTGCCGGCCTCCGAAGACTTCGACGCCGCCGGCGAGGGCCCCAGCCCCGACGACCCGGTCGAGGCCGAGCGGCTGGCGGCCGTCAAGAAGCTGGCCCTGCCCGAGGGCGACCCGCCCCGGCTGGTCGTGACGAGCGTCCAGGCGATCCTCGCCCCGCTGGTCGATCCGCGGGCGATTGCATCGGGCACCCGCCGGCTTGCCGTCGGCGGCACGGTCGACCCCGAGGACCTCGCCGAGTGGCTCGCCGCCCGGGGCTGGCAGGCGGCCGACGCGATCGACACGCCCGGCTCGTTCGCCCGCCGCGGCGGGATCATCGACCTCTTCGCGGCCGACTGGGAGCGGCCGGTGCGGCTGGAACTGTTCGGCGACGAGATCGAGTCGCTGCGAACCTTCGACACCGTCACCCAGCGGAGTATCGCCGACCTCGAGGCGATCGACCTGACCGCCCTGGCCGTCGAGGCGGGAGCGACCCGCCACACCCACCTGGCTGATCTCCTGCCGGCCGGCTCGGCCGTGGCCCTGGTCGAGCCGGGAGAGTGCGCTGAAGAGGCCACGCGGTTTCACCAGCGGCTCGGCGAGATCGCCGGCCTCTTCGACCCCGAGGATGTCTTCGCCCGGCTGCACCGCTTTCCGTCGCTGGCGTTGGCGGCGATTCCCCCTTCGAGCCTCGACGCCGTTGCCACGCTTGCCGTCGAGAGCGTCGAGCGGTTCACCGGGGCGCTCGATCGGGTCCGCGAGGAGCTTGAGACGGTCGGCAAGGATCAAGAGGTCTGGGTCGTCTGCCCGAGCGAGGCCGAGGAAGCGCGGCTGACAGAACTCCTCGCCGACTCCGCCCCGGCTCGCACCGAGCGGCTCCACTTCGCCCGCGGCCGGCTCTCGGGCGGGTTTCGGCTGGTCCCCGAGAAGCTGGTGCTCGTCAGCAGCGCCGAGCTGTTCAATCGTGAGGAGGTCTCGACGCGGCCGGCCCGGCAGCGGCTCTCGCGGGCGATCGACACCTTCCTCGACCTCCACGAGGGCGACTACGTCGTCCACGTCGCCCACGGGATCGGCCGCTACCGGGGGATGAAGCTGCTCGAGAAGCACGGCCGCACCGAGGAGTTTCTCGAGCTCGAGTTTGCCGAGAGCACGAAGATCTACGTGCCGGCCTCGGCGATCGAGCTGGTTCAGAAGTACGTCGGCGGCACGAAGCTCGCCCCCAAGCTCGCAAAAATTGGCGGGGCGGCCTGGGCTCGGCAGAAGGCGGCGGTCGAGCAGGCCGTCGCCGACATGGCCGCCGACATGCTCCGGCTCCAGGCCACCCGGGCCAGCCGCCCGGGAATCGCCTTTCCACCCGACACGCCCTGGCAGCGGCAGTTCGAGGAGGCCTTCCCCTACGACGAGACGCCCGACCAGCTGACGGCGATCGAGGCGATCCGGGAGGACATGCAGAAGCCGCGGCCGATGGACCGGCTGCTCTGCGGCGACGTCGGCTTCGGCAAGACGGAACTGGCGATGCGGGCGGCCTTCAAGGCGGCCGAGGCGGGGATGCAGGTGGCCGTGCTCGTGCCGACGACCGTGCTCTGCGAGCAGCACAAGCGGACCTTCACCGAGCGGTTCGCCGAGTTTCCCTTCGTGATCCGGGCCCTCTCCCGGCTCTCGAGCACCAAGGAGGAGCGGGACACGCTCGAGGGCCTGGCCCGCAAGGGGGTCGACATCGTGATCGGCACCCACCGCCTGGCCGGGGCCGACGTCCACTTCGCCAACCTCGGCCTCGTGATCGTCGACGAGGAGCAGCGGTTCGGGGTCGACGTCAAGGAGCGGCTCAAGGCCCTCCGGGCGAGCGTCGACGTGCTGACAATGACCGCCACGCCGATCCCGCGGACGCTCCACATGTCAATGCTCGGGATCCGCGACATCTCGAACCTGACCACGCCCCCGACCAACCGGATCCCCGTCGAGACCAAGCCGGCCCGCTGGGACACGACGCTGATCCGGGCGGCGATCGAGCGGGAGCTGGCCCGCGACGGCCAGGTGTTCTTCGTCCACAACCGGATCCACGACATCCACAAGGTGGCCGGCCGGCTGCAATCAATCGTGCCCGAGGCATCGATCGGGATCGCCCACGGCCGTCTCAACGAGACCGAGCTCGAGGAGGTGATGGTCGACTTCGTCCAGGGCAAGACCGACATTCTCCTGGCCACCACGATCATCGAGAGCGGCCTCGACATCCCCCGGGCCAACACGATCTTCATCGACGAGGCCGACAAGTATGGCCTGGCCGACCTCCACCAGCTCCGCGGCCGCGTCGGCCGCTCGCATCATCGCGCCTGGTGTTATCTGCTCGTCGACGAGGCGGCCCGGCTCACGAGCACGGCGGCCAAGCGGCTCCGGGCAATCCAGGAGTTTTCCAGCATGGGGGCGGCGTTCTCGCTGGCGATGCGGGATCTCGAGATCCGCGGCGCGGGCAACCTCCTGGGCACCCAGCAGAGCGGCCACATCGCCACCGTCGGCTATGAGCTCTACTGCCGGCTCCTCGAGACGGCCGTCCGCGGCTTGAAGCACATGCCGCCGGCCGAGCCGCCGCCGGTGAACATCGACCTGCCCGGCGAGGCCTGGCTGCCGCGGGATTATTGTCCCGACTTCCGGGCCAAGATCGATGTCTACCGCCGGCTCTCCCGGGCCACCGCCGAGCGGCAGGTCGACGACCTGGCCGCGGAGCTCTCCGATCGCTTCGGCCCGCTGCCCGACGAGGCCCGCCGCCTGCTCGACTTCGCCCGGCTCCGCTGCCGGGCGATCGATCTGGGCATCGACTCGATCACCCGCCACCCGGGCATGATCATGATCGGCCACCACGACCGGGAGCGGATCGACGCCTTGAGGCGGGCCGCGGCCAAGAAGAGCCGCGTCGTGCGGATCGTCGATCAAAAGACCGCCGTCGTGCCCTTGCACGCCGACACCCTCGCCGATCCGAACAAGCTCCTGGCGAG
>CALGAS010000126.1 GCA_937959175.1 uncultured bacterium
ACCCAGGCCTGGAAGCCGCCGACGAGGTCGTGGACGCCCTCGCGGCCCAACTTCTGCAAGACGCTCGCGCCGATCGCCGAACGGTAGCCGCCCGCACAGTGGACGACGACCGGCTTGCCAGCCGGGACTTCACCGATCCGCTCCTCAAGCGACGGCAGCGAGATGTTGAGGCTGCCGGCGATGTGGCCGCCGGCATGCTCGGCCTCACTGCGGATGTCGAGCACGACTGGGGTCGGCCCGGCGTCGGCCCGCTCGCCCGCGAGCCACTCCGCGAGAGCCGGGGCGGTGATCCGCTCGGTCCGCTCGGCCAGTTCCGGGCGGCTCTCGAGGGCCCGCATGCCCCCCTCCAGATAGCCGGCGACGTTGTCGAAGCCGATCCGGCCGAGTCGCATCACCGCCTCTTCCTCGCCCCCCTCCTCGGCGATTACCACGATCGGCTTGTCGTGGGTGAGCATCGAGCCGGCCCAGGTGGCGTACTTTCCCGAGAGGGCGATGTTGATCGCACCCTTGAGGTGCTCCCCCTCGAAGTCGATGCCGTCGCGAACGTCGAGGATCTGGGCTCCCGCCTGCTGCATCGCCACGACCTCGTCGAGCGGCAGCGGCTTGAGCTGCTTCTCCATCGCGTCGTGGAGGGCGGTGCGCTCCTTGCGGTTCAAGATCGCGTCGTGCACGAAATAGTCCGGAGCCTCAGGCTGGTCGGCCGTGACGATCTTCTTGAAGTCCTCGCGGCTCATCGGCTGGAGGGCGTAGTTGAACTTCTTCTGCTCGCCGATCGTCGAGACGGTCTCGTTGGAGAGGGCCTTGCCGCAGAGGCTGCCCGCCCCGTGGGCCGGATAGACGAGCGTGGCATCGGGCAGCTTGACCAGCTTGTTGATGCTCTCGTAGAGCATGTCGGCCAGCTCGTCGGCGGTGACGCCGATGCTCGCCAGCAGGTCGGGCCGGCCGACGTCGCCGATGAAGAGCGTGTCGCCGGTGAGGGCGGCCAGCGGCTCGGTCGTGCTTGTGGCCAGGTCGTAGACGAGGATCGTGATTCCCTCGGGCGTGTGGCCCGGGGTTTCCATGATCTCCATCTTGACGTCGCCAAACTCGATCGCGTCGCCGTCGTTCATCTGGACGCACTCGAACTCCGCCTCGGCCTTGCTGCCGAGGTGGATCGTCGCCCCCGCCTTGTCACGGAGCTCGATGTGGCCGGCGATGAAGTCGGCGTGGAAGTGGGTCAGGAAGACATGCTTGATCGTGTAGCCGCCGGCGGCCGCATCTTTCAGGTATTGGTCGATGTCACGCTGCGGGTCGACGACCGCCGCCGTCTTGGTCTTCTCGTCGGTGATCATGTAGGAGGCGTGGGAGAGGCAGGCGAGGTAGTACTGCTCGATCTTCATGGCGGGGCTCCGGTAACGAGGGCGGTCGGCCGATGGGAACTCGGCTGACGTATCAATATATCGGGATAATACGATATGTCAATCCAGACTTTTTTCGGGGCTTCTTTGGATTGGCCCCTATAGTGCTGCTAATCAGAGGCAGCGATGAAGGCCCCCGACATCACGCCCGGCTCGTGGTGGTGGCTCGACCCGGCAGGGCTTGAGCGCCTGGTGGAAGCGTTGCGATTGAGCGGCTACCGGGTCGTTGGGCCGCAGGTGGCCGATGGGGCGGTCGTGATCCGCGATCTCACCGCCGCCGCCGACCTGCCGACCGGCTGGCTCGACGAGCAGGACGGCGGCCATTACCGGCTGCACTACGACCCGGCCGCCGGCACGTTCGACCATGTCGTCGGCCCGCATTCCCTCAAAAACTTCCTCTTTCCGGCCCGGGAGACGATTGCCTCGTTTGCCCGCGAAGGCGGTTCCTGGTCGCAGGTGCCGGTGGCCCGTGAGGAGCCGCCGCTGGCGGTGCTCGGGGTTCGGGGCTGCGACCTCGAGGCCCTGCGAGTTCAAGACCGCGTCTTCATGGGAGGCGATCATGTCGACCCGGGCTACGCATCGCGGCGCGAGAACCTTTTTCTCGTCGCGGTGAACTGTCGCCGAGCGGCCGCCACCTGCTTCTGCCACTCGATGGGCTGCGGCCCGGCCGCCGGCCCGTCCTTCGATCTCGCACTGACCGAACACGGCGGGGGCTCTGGCGATGGCACCGAGCCGACGCGGTTCGCCTGCGAGGTCGGTTCCGAGCGGGGCGGGGAAATCCTGGCGGCCCTCGATCCGTCGCCCTGCAGCCCGGCCGAGATCGCTGCCGCTCGTCAGGTGCCCAAGGAACTGGCCGCCCAGATGCACGCCCGCACGGCCGAACCAGGCAGCCCTCGCCCCCGCAGCCTCGATACCGAGGGCATCCGCGACCTCCTGCTCGGCAACCTCGAGCATCCCCGCTGGGAGGAGGTCGCCAGCCGCTGCCTCTCCTGCACCAACTGCACGCTCGTCTGCCCGACCTGCTTCTGCGCGAGCGTGACGGAGGTCGCCGACCTCTCGGGCGACCAGGTCGACCGCGAGCGGCACTGGGCGAGCTGCTTCGCGCTCGACCATGCGAAGATTCACGGCCACAGCGTGCGGAGTTCGACCGCCTCGCGGTATCGCCAGTGGCTGACCCACAAGCTCGCCAGCTGGATCGACCAGTTCGACTCCTCCGGCTGCACCGGCTGCGGCCGCTGCATCACCTGGTGTCCCGTCGGCATCGACATCACCGAGGAGGTCGCGGCGATCCGCGAGACGTCCGGGGCCACCGTCGCGCCCGGAGGCGAGGCATGAATCCGACTCCGCTCATCGCCCCTGCCTGCGGCCCCGCCAACCTGGCCAGCGATCCCTGGCAGTCACAGCCGGCCCGGATTCTGCGGATCAGGCCCGAGGTGCCGGGCGTGCAGACCTACGACCTCGAGTTCATCGACCGGCAGGTTCGGGAGGCCTACCGGTTCGCCGCCGGGCAGTTCAACATGCTCTACCTGCCCGGCATCGGCGAGGCGGCGATTTCGATTTCGTCCGACGCGTCCGCGCCGACGATACTCGCCCACACCGTCCGGGCCGTCGGCAACGTCACCGACGCCCTGGCCCGGCTCGAGCCTGGCGACGAGATCCTCCTGCGGGGCCCGTATGGTCGCTGCTGGCCGGTCGAGTCGCTCCACGGCCGCCACGTGATCGTTGTCGGCGGCGGCCTCGGCCTCGCCTCCCAGCGGACGGCGATCTACGACTACGCCCGCCACCGCGACCGCTACGCCAGCGTGACGATCCTCCACGGGGCCAAGACCCCCGCCGGGCTCTTCTACACCGACGAGTACGAGGCCTGGCGGGCCGCCGGGATCGACGTGGTCCCGATCGTCGACGAGGGAGACGATGCCTGGGGCGGCCGGGTCGGCCTCGTCACCGAGCTGTTCGCCGATCTGGCGATCGACCCGGCCCGGGCGGGTGTCCTCTGCTGCGGCCCCGATCCTATGATGACTGCAGTGGCCCGGGCGGCGGCCAGCGTCGGGATCCCCTCGCGGGACGTGTTCGTGTCGCTCGAGCGGAACATGGCCTGCGCCGTGCGGCACTGCGGCCTCTGCCAGTTCGGCCCCCACTTCGTCTGCCAGGACGGCCCGGTCTTCGCCTACGACTCGATCGCGGAGCTGCTCGCGGTCCCGCATCTCTAGGGAGCCTCCATGTCCCGCAAGCCGAGCCTCGCCGTCTTCAAGTTCGCCTCCTGCGACGGCTGCCAGCTGCAACTCCTCGACGCCCAGGGGAAGCTGCTCGAGATCGCCGACCGGGTGCGGATCGACCACTTCCTCGAGGCAAGCTCGCGGGTCGTGCCCGGGCCGTATGACGTCGGCCTGGTCGAGGGCTCGATCTCGACCGCCCACGACGTCGAACGGATCCGGGAGGTCCGCCGGCAATGCCGCTACCTCGTCACGATCGGCGCCTGCGCGACTGCCGGCGGCATCCAGGCCCTCCGCAACTGGGGCCGGGTCGACGACTTTCTCGGCGCGGTCTACGCCTCGCCCGAATACATCTCGACCCTGGAAACGAGCACGGCGATCGCCGACCACGTCCCGGTCGATTTCGAGCTGCGGGGCTGCCCGATCGACACCGGCCAGCTCGTCGAGCTGATCACGGCCCTGGTGCTCGGCCGCAAGCCCCACGTCCCGGGCCACAGCGTCTGCGTCGAGAGCAAGGCCCGCGGCACCGTCTGCGTGGCGGTCGCAAAGGGCATCCCCTGCCTCGGCCCGGTCACCCAGGCCGGCTGCGGTGCGATCTGCCCGGCCCACGACCGCGAGTGCTTCGGCTGCTACGGCCCGGCCGAGGCGGTGAACCTCGTCAGCCTGACCGGCTTCTACGAGGCCCGGGGCACGCCCCGCGACGAGCTCACCCGGCTCGTGCGGTCGTTCAACGGCAACGCCCCGGCCTTCCGCGAGGAAAGCAACCGGCTCGAGGGAGGCGCATGATGCGTGCGGCTTCACCTCGCGCGGGCTCGTATTCCGTGCGTCCTCGGGTTGGAAAAGGGTACAGGCACCTCGCTTCGCTCGGAGC
>CALGAS010000127.1 GCA_937959175.1 uncultured bacterium
GCACGGCGGCGCTCTGCAGCTCTTTTTGTCGCTCGACCGAGCCCTGGGCTGGCCGGCCAAGGGGGGGGCGACGCTGTCTTTACGCAGCCGATCCCGCTTGACGCGGCGGGCCGAGGCTACGGCCGCTTCACGCTGCCCGCGCTTGCCAAGGGCACCTACCGGGTCGAGTACGACCTCGGCGGCGGCCGCGTGATCAGGTCCAATCGCCCCTTCACCCGCACCTTCTTCGAGTTTGAAGGCAACGACATCGGCGAGATCCACGATGTCTTCGCCCCGTTCACGCCGGTCGAGGTGGAGGGCCGCACGGTCGCCGTCGTCGACCGCCGCTACACACTCAATCCGCAGGGGCTCTTCGAGCGCGTGGTCGCCAAAGACCGCGAACTGCTCGCCGAGCCGATGCGGCTGGTGGTCGAGCTGGCCGATGGCCGGCAGGTGGAATGGAAGCCTGCCGGGCGGGCCGGGGGTGTCGCCGGCCGGGCCACCCATCCCGGCACGGCCGTCTTTGAGTGCGCTGCCCGGGGCGACGGCCTCGGTCTCGAGAGCCGGGTCACGATCGAGGAAGACGGCTGCGCGAAGGTGGAGATGCAGCTCGGGCCGGACGCCACAGGCGGAAAGAAGGTGGCGATCCGCCGGGCGTGGCTGCGGATGGCCCTGAAGGAATCGGAGGCTCCGCTCTGCCACATGGTCGGCCTCAACTCGATGCGGCACAACTATGCCGGCCAGCGGGGCATCCAGCGGCTGCGGATCGAGCCGGGCAAGGTCGTGCTCCACGTCGAGCTGATCCAGCAGCCAGTGACGCTCGACGCCCCGCGGACCTTTGTGTTTGGCCTGCAGGGCAGCCCGACAAAGCCAATGATGGATGGCTGGCGGGGCTACGCGGTGCCCGGTGGTGGCGGCATGAGCGTGGTGGTCTGGGGCGGCTACAACTGTGCCTCCCACTACCCCGATCCGAAAGACTGGCGGATTGTTGAGAAGATCGTGTCGGCCCGCGATCCCGAGGTCAACAAAAACGTCTGGAAGGGGCCCTTCAAAGAGTTTTTTGAGACGCTCGACACGCAGCGGCAGTTTCCCGACCTCAAGGTGCTGGGCCGTGAAGACTGGCTGAAAAACGTGCTGGGATTCGCCTCCCGATCCCGGCGAAGTCCCAACGGCATCACCGTCTATTACGAGGAGTTTCAGACCAGCGGCCTGCATCCCGAGACCTACGAATACATGGACGAGTGGGACCTCGGCAGCTGGTGTCGCTTTCGCAAGTTCAACTTCGAGGGCAAGCCCTATCCCGACAGCCGCGGCTGGGGACCGGAGGCCCGTACCGCCAACCAGGAGAGCTGGCGGGACTTCGCCGTCTACTATGCCGATGAATGGATGAAGCGGGGCGTCGGCATCTATTACGACAACACGATGCCCCACACCGACTTCAACCGCTTCACGCTGCGGGATCCGGGCGTCGACTGGCAGAGTTGCCTCTGGGGGCATCGCGATTACTTTCGCCGCGTCTGGAAGCGAAGCCGCGAGCTGATGGCCAAGGGGCTGACGCCGATCGACCCCTACGATCCCGCCAACCCGCGGCCGATGCGGCTCCACATCGTCGGCCATGTCACCAACTGCCAGGTGCTGCCCTACACGACCTGGTGGGATGCGACGCTCGGCGTCGAATCACCGGGCCAGTGGCTGCCCGACACGATCCCGCCGCGATCGCCCGAGGAGCAGCAGCGGATCGACAAGCGAGGCTATGTCGTCTTGGGCGGCCCGAGCAAAGACAATCCGGGCCAGGCGCTGCCCTATCCGCCTGATTATCTGCGGGCGATGGAGATGGGCCGCATGGCGGGGCTGATTTCCCACTCGCGGCACTCGCTCCGCAGCGACGATGCCTTTGGGGGGCTGGGCGTGGGGTACGGCTCCACCGACAAGCCGCCCGAGGACGTCGCCTATCACCGCCGCCTCTCCGACAAGGCCATGAACCTGGTGCATGAGATCCGCGGCGGGGGCAGCCCGTATGACCACGACGATATTCGCACGATGATGGCGGCCTTCGAACTGTTCGGCTACGGCCAACCCGCGACCACGGTCCACAACTACTGGGAAGAAAAACCATTCCTGAAGGTGGGCAACCCGGCGATCAAATGGATTGCCCTGGAGCGGCCGGCGGCCGGCCCGGGAGAGCCGGTGCTCGCCTTGCTGCAGAGCTA
>CALGAS010000128.1 GCA_937959175.1 uncultured bacterium
CCCTCGAAGCGGTCGAGCCCCACGTAGGTCAGCTCATGGGCAGTTCGACCGGCCAGCCGGAGCACCCGCTCCGTTCGGGCAAGCGTCCCCATCCCCACCTCGAGGATCCGGTCGGGCCGCTGCCGGGCGATCTGCCGGTAGACGATCCGCTCGCCGGACGGCCGGGAAAAACGCTGCAGCCAGAGACTTCCCATCCATCCGATCGTCGCCATCGTACCCCTGCTCTTCGCCGATTCCGGAGAAACCCCATCTCCCGGAATCGAACGGATCGGCGTTCGCCGGGGGTGGCCTCCAACGAGACCGTCTCCGCGCCGCAGACCTTGCCGAACTGGGACGAGCCGAACCGCGGCCACTCCCCGAGCCGGAAACCGTCAGTTGCCGCCGATCTTCCGGACCGCGGCAGCCGCCGCCCGCCGCACCGTCCGGGAGGGATCCTCGTCGGCCATCATCTCCAGCAGAGGCCGGGCCGAATCAGCCCGGCTGCCGATCTCCCCGAGCGACACGACCGCCTCCAACCGAACCAGTTCCCGCTCATCGTCGAGGGCATCGGTCAGCTTGGGAATCGCCGTGTCGAAGAGGGTGCTGTCTTCAGGCACGACCTTGAGCGCCGCCCAGACGGCGACCGTGGCCATCAGTTCGTCATCCGACTCGGCCAACTTCCGCAGGATCGGTTCCGCCACCTTGGCCTCAGGGCCGATCCGCCCCAGGGCGTAGGCCGCCGTGTAGCGGACCGATTCCTCGGCCGATTCGTCACCGAGCAGCTTTTCGAGTGCGGGCACCGCTACCTTGGCCTCCGGCCCAATGGCGGCAATCGCCATCGCGGCGTCGGCCCGGTAGACCGGGTCGGCATCGGCCAGCCCTTGGACCATCTCGTCGAGGGCGGGCAGCGCGGCAGGCCCGAGTTCCGTGAGAATCTCCATTGCGTCGTTGCGAATCGCCGGCGCCGAGAGCGCCTCGGTTAGTGGCTCGACCGCGTCGGCACCGAGCCGGATCAGGGCTCCGCCCGCTGCCAGCCCGACCGCCGGAACCGGGTCAGCGATCATCCCGGCAAAGACGGCCGCCAACGCCTGGCGGTCACCGGGCACAAGCCTGTCAGCCAGCCCGGAGAGGCCCTCCACGGCTGCCCGTCGCACCGGCGGGGAGTCACTGGCGAGCCCCTGTGTCAACCGGTCGACCGCTTTGGCCAGGAGCGGCTCGTCATCGGGATGAATCTGGGCCCGCGCCCAGCTGGCCAGGGCTGCCAGCAGTTGATCGTCGGCTTCTGCGGCCGCCGTGAGAGCCTCGTCGGCATCAGCCACCCGAACCTTGCCGATCGCATAGGCCGCCACATACCGCAGCGAGTCATCGGGAGACTGCAGAGCCGCGACCAACTGGGCCGCGGCAGCCTGGGCCGGCTCCCCGATCGCCGCCAACGCCAGCATGGCCTGCACCCGCTCCTCGACCTCGCCCTCGGCTGCCAGCCGGCTGAGGGGCTCGACCGCAGGGGCCGCATCCGCGCCGATTTCCGACAGAACAACCTCGGCCCAGTAACGGCTCTTGGGATCTTCAAGCGCCTCGAGCAGAAACGGAACAGCCTCACCCTTCATGTCGGCGAGGGTGTGCATCGCCGGGAGCACCATCTGCGGGTCGACCTCATCGAGGTGGTCGAGCACCGTTCGGGCAAGGTCCTGCGGTGATGTGCTGAGCCCTCGCAGGGCTCTGACGGCGGCCCGCCGGGCCCGAGGGTCGGGATGGACGGCGGTGCCCACCAGCGGCTCGACCGCCGACTCGTAGATGGCGATGTCTGCTTCGGGAATCTCCGGTCGGTCGTCATCACCACGGATCTGCCCGATGGCCGCCGCTGCCTGGGTCACGACGATGGCATCGTCGTCGGCCAATCGTTTCACGAGGGCCGGAATGGCGGGGGCCGCTTCGTGTCCGATCATCCCGATGGCCCGCGCGGCGTGCCAGCGAATCACCGCCGCCTCGTCGTCGAGGGCCGCCACCAAGGCCTCCAGGGCCGGCAGGCCGCCCCGAAGTTCCGACGCAATCGCATCGAGCGCAGCCACCCGGGCGCGGCTGTCGTCCGACGTGGTCAGCGTCTCGACGAAGGTGCCAACGGCTCCATCGTCGTCCCCCACAGCCACGTCCACCGCTACATCGACCGGCTCCTGGGACGAAACGGTCTCTTCGGGAGAGGCGGCCGGTGTCCCACTCTGCGGCGCCTGCGAATCGGCGTCAGGAGCAGCGGTCGTGGATGCACCATCGGCTGCGGCCGCGTCGGCCGGCGGAGGTGCGGCCGGTTCCTGGCGAGGCTGGGAGCAGCCTGCAGCCATCAACAGGCCGACGAGAAAGAAAACAGACGACAACAAAGCGGGCTTGAGGAGTCGATTCATGGATTGGGCATGCCAAAAGGTTGAGGCGAAGTCGGGACGGCCAACAGCCTGCGTCAGGGTGCGCTCCGTCGACAAGAGCCGACAGGACGACGGCTCCTGACCGTCGCACCGCTGTCGCCCTTTCCGAAGACCACGAGTATACTCGGCGTGCGAGAAATGGGCGGCCCTGCCGTGTTTGCCGCGCTCGAGAACGTTCCCCGAATCCGCCGCGAAGGCGTCCCCAGAGGTGTTGCATGGTGCCTGAGAGAGTTCGTGACCAGTTCGTGACGAACGGATGCAAGCGGGATTTCCTGCATCGTGGGCTGCTAGCGGCCGCCGTGGCGGCAGGCCTGGCAATTCCGGCCGCCCGCTTGG
>CALGAS010000129.1 GCA_937959175.1 uncultured bacterium
CCCTTTTTCACGCGGGGCGGCCCTCCAGCGAGATCACGACCAGGGCCAGGTCGGCAGGGGTGATCCCGCTGACGCGGCCGGCCTGGCCGAGGGTCCGCGGCCGGATGCGGGCGAGCTGCTCGCGGGCCTCGGCCCGCAGGTGGCGGACGGCCGCGTAGTCGAAGCCCTCGGGAATCAGCCGCTCGGCCATCTTCCGCTGCCGCTCGATCCGCTCGCGATCGAGGGCGAGGTAGCCGGCGTAGCGGATGTCGTTGACCAGCTGCCTGGCCACCTCCCGAGAAACGGCCGCCAGGGACGGGGCCGCCGCGACGCACTCCTCCCAGGTGAACTCGGGCCGCTTGAGGAGGTCGGCCAGCAGCGTCCCCCGCAGGCGGGTCGCGGCGAGGGTGGCGTGGGCGGCCTCGATCTCGGTGAGCTTGGCGTCGAGCCGGGCGGCGCGATGGGGCTCGGCCAGCCCGAGCCCGGCGGCCAGCGGCGTCAGCCGGCGGTCGGCGTTGTCGTGCCGAAGGGCGAGGCGGTGTTCCGCCCGGCTGGTGAACATCCGGTAGGGCTCGTCGACACCCCGGGTGACCAGGTCGTCGATCAGAACGCCGATGTAGGCCTGATCCCGGTCGAGCACGAGCGGCCCGCGGTCCGCGAGGCCAAGCGCCGCATTGGCACCGGCAAGCAGCCCCTGGGCGGCGGCCTCCTCGTAGCCGGTGGTGCCGTTGATCTGGCCGGCCAGAAAGAGGCCCGCCACCGGCTTGCTCTCGAGCGTCACCCGCAACTGGTCGGGCGGGCAGTAGTCGTATTCGACCGCGTAGCCGTACCGCATGATCCGGGCCTTCTCGAGGCCCGGCACGAGCCGGAGCATCGCGTCCTGGACGTCCCGCGGCAGGCTCGTCGAGATCCCATTGACGTAGATCTCCCTGGTGTGCCGCCCCTCCGGCTCGAGAAAGAGCTGGTGGCTCTCGCGGTCGGCGAAGCGGACGACCTTGTCTTCGATGCTCGGGCAGTAGCGGGGGCCGCGGGAGTCAATCTGGCCGGTGAACATCGGGGCCCGGTGGAGGTTGGCCCGGATCAGGTCGTGGATCGCCGGCGTGGTCCGGGTGATCCAGCAGGAGATCTGCTCCTGCTCAATGGCATCGCTGAGAAAGGAGAAGGGCTGCGGCTCGGGATCGCCCGGCTGCTCCTCGAGCCTGGTGTAGTCGATCGTGCCGCCGGCCAGCCGGCAGGGCGTGCCGGTCTTGAAGCGATCGATCTGGAAGCCCGCCGCCGCCAGCGACCGGCTCAGGCCGCTGGTGGTGCCCTCCCCTGCCCGGCCGCCGGCCGCCTGCGACTCGCCGGTGTGCATCACCGCCTGAAGAAACGTGCCGGTCGTCAGCACGACCGCCCCGGCCCGATACTCGGCGTCGCCGCGGACCCGCACGCCGACGATCCGCCCGGCCGGGCTGCCGGGGCCGGCCGCGGCGAGCGGTTCGACGAGCAGTTCTTCGACCGTCTCCTGCCGGAGGTCGAGGTTCTTGGTCTCCTCGATGAGCCGCTTGACCTCCATCTGGTAGAGCTTCTTGTCGGCCTGGGCCCGCGGCCCGTGCATTGCCGGCCCCTTGGAGCGGTTGAGGACGCGAAACTGGATCCCGGTCGCGTCGATCGCCCGACCCATCAGGCCGCCGAGGGCGTCGACCTCGCGGACGCGCTGGGCCTTGCCGACGCCCCCGCGCGCCGGGTTGCAGCTCATCTGGGCGACGGTGTCGCAGTTGGTCGTCAACAGGGCCGTGGCCGCCCCCAGCCGGGCGGCAGCCGCCGCCGCTGCGACGCCGGCATGGCCGGCCCCAATCACGATCACGTCGTAGTCGTAGCAGGTGGGCATCGGGGGCTCGGGGCGGGCGGCCGGCAGATTTTCACCGAATCATTTTCCATGATAGCCGCGTCGGGTAACCTTCGGAGACGTTCATGCCCCCCATCTGCGAGAGGAGTCTGCCATGCCGA
>CALGAS010000130.1 GCA_937959175.1 uncultured bacterium
TCCGAGCGAAGCGAGGTGCCTGTACCCTTTTCCAACCCGAGGACGCACGGAATCCAGGCTCGCCCCGAGCTTGCGTAACGTGAACCGGTTAGGCCGTGGACCGCTGGAAGCGGCGGAGGAGTCCGAGGTTCTTCCGGTCGAGCCGCGGGTCGGGTTTGCCGTCGGCTCCCTCCTTGGGCGTTTCGAGAATCAGCGGGATGCCGGCCAGCCGTGGATGGTTGACGAGCAGTTCGAAGGCCTTGCGGCCGATCTTGCCCTGGCCGATCGCTTCGTGGCGGTCGACCCGCGAGCCCCGTTCCCGCTTGGAATCGTTGGCGTGGATGCAGACGAGGCGGTCGAGGCCGATGGCCCGATCGAAGGCGGCGAGGGTTTCTTCGAGTGCCTCGGCGGGAGCCAGCGGGTAGCCGGCGGCAAAGACGTGGCAGGTGTCAAGGCAGACGCCGACCCGCTTGCAGAGGCCGGGCTTGGCGTCGATCGCGTTGAGCATTGCGGCGATTTCCTCGAAGCTGTCGCCGAGGCAGGTGCCCTGGCCGGCGGTCGTCTCGATCAGGATGCCGGCGGCGAGCCGTGACGTCCGGCCAAGGGCGGTGGCGATGCCGGCCGCGGCCCGGGCCACCGCCTTGGCCCGCGGCTGTTCGCCGGCCGCCCCCGGATGCGCGACCACCCAGGGAATGCCGAGCATGTCCGCGCGACGGAGTTCTTCGACCAGGCCGGCGATCGACTTCCGCCGGAGTTCGGGGTCGGCGGAGGCCGGATTGATCAGATACGAGTCGTGGGCGACCACAAACCGCAGGCCCGCCTCCTGAACCGCCGCCCGGAAGGCCGCCGCCGCCGCGGGCTCGATCGGCGTCGTCTTCCACTGGTTGATGTTGCGGGTGAAGACCTGGAGGGCCTCGCAGCCGGTTTCGACCGCCCGCGCGACGGCCTGGTCGTAGCCGCCCGCGATCGACTGATGGGCTCCGAACGGAGCTGCCTGAGGACGGCGGCGGCGGGCAGGCATGGCGTGTCTCCGAGAAAAACGAAGTTTACGGTGCCGGTTTCGCCCGCGGGGAAACGCTCGCAAAAGCAATACACTTCCACCCCCCGGTCGGAGCCCATAGACTGTACCGGAACGCAGGCCGGAAAAGGTCCTGCGCGGCGAGGCCCGGGGGCTTTCTGGCTGCCCTGCGTTGGAATCCTTGGTGGAGGTGTGGAGATGGTCGGAGTGACCGCCTACCTGTTGTTGTTCGTCGTGATCGCGGTTGTGGCCGTCGTCGCGGTGGTCGGCGTGGTGATCGCTGTCCGTCCGATCCAGCAGGCCCGCGAGGCGGAGCGGCTCGCGAGGGCCCGTCGCGACTTCCACCGGCAGCGGGAGCCGCTGGAGGCCAAGTTTATCGAGCGGGCAGCCTCGAGCGGCAAGCCGCGGGGCCTGCACTGGCTCGACGTCGAGTTTGACGACGACGTCGTCTACGCCCGCGACCGGCGGACCGGTCGGCTCAAGGCGTTGGTGGCGATCGAGGTCAGCTTCGAGGCGGTGGCCGGCGGCGGCATGGAGGAGGTCGAGGCCGTCAGCCGCGTCCGGGCCGCGACCGCCGAGTTCATCCACGATGGCAGCCGTTGGCAGACCAATGGCCGCGTCTACTTCAACATGGCTCCCTCGGCGACCGTGCGGTATCTCACCAGCGAACTGGAAATGGTCGCTGAGGAGCATGCGCTGCCGCCGAGCTGACGTCGGGTGAGCATGCCGCGCGGCGACGCCGGTCAGTGGGTGACCTGGAGGTCGTAGTCGCCTCCCTCGGCTGTCACCTCGATCTCGAGCGGTGTCGTTGCCAGCGTGCCGAAGTCGCGGCCGATTGGCCGGTTGGTGAGCGACCGCAAGAAGGCCCGCATTCGTTTTTGGGCCTCGACCGACTGTTCCCGGGCGTCATCCGGGGTCGGGGCATCGGTGACGGTCACCTTGTGGCGGCCAACGCAGCAACCGTCACCGAGCGGGCAGGCCAGCGTGTAGCGGCCGGACGCATCGCTGATGGCCTCAGCGATCACCTCGCCGCCAAATCCCTCGAAGAGCGGGTAAAAGGTGACCAGCGCGCTGGGCACCGGCTTGCCGTCGATTGTGACCAGGCCTGAAACGGGCACCCTCGGCGGCGGCTCGGGCTTGCCGCAGCCGGCGGCGAGCAGCCCGGCAAGGCAGAGAATTCCCACACGCCACGGCCGCTGCTCAGAGCCCATTGGCCGCTCCGACCGTCTCGCCGTCACTGGGGCGACAAAGGAGCTGGAAGACGCCGAGGTCTGAGGTGCTCTCGAGCGTCAGCATCCGCACCGAGCCGTCGCACCAGACGAAATAACAGCCGCCGTCGTGAGCGCTGCCGAACGCGTTGAGCCGCTGGTCCTGCTGGGAACGGCTGTTATTGGACATCATGAAGTTGATCGGCACGAAGGAACTACAAAGCACGTCCTGGATCGCCATGTATCTCGACCAGGCCCAGCCGCGGCGGGTGTGGAGTTGCTGGTTGCCCGCCGCATCGACCCAGTTGGGTTCGAAGGAGTGTCGTTCCCCGACCATCACGGTCTTCGACGAGCCGTCGGAGATGTCCTTCGGCTTGGTGCGGGAGTTGATCTGGAAGATGCCGTCAAACCCCTTGCCTGGCCGGACGTCGCCGATGAACCAGCAGAAGGTGCCCGCGTTGCCGAAGTAGCTGTTCACGCCGTAGTAGTACGTGTTGTAACGGATCGGATTTTCAGGGATGTAGTCGCTCGGGCAGAGGAACTGCGGGATCGTCTGCGAGGCGATGCTTCCCTGACCCTGCGAGTTTACGTAGCAGCCGCGGCGGGCGTCGCGGAGATCCAAGTCGGCGTGGAGCGCCGAGAGTTCGGAGTAGGGCATCGACTGGATCAGCCAGTTGGACATCTCGCCACGGATCGGCGGCTCACCGGCGAGCTTGTAGGTGTAGGCCGGGTTGCTGGTCCAGAGGCCCGCGCTGCCGTTTTGAACGACGAGGTTCATGCCGGCGGGATATCGCTTCTTGGTATCGGTGTGCACAAGGACTGCAAGGCCGATCTGCCGGAGATTGTTCTGGCACTGCACCCGCCGGGCCGCCTCGCGGGCGCTCTGGATCGCCGGCAGCAGCAGGGCGATCAGCGTCGCGATGATCGCGATCACGACGAGCAGTTCGACAAGCGTAAAGCCGTGCCGTCGAGTCCGGGGGAGCAACATCCTACCC
>CALGAS010000131.1 GCA_937959175.1 uncultured bacterium
AGGCCCAACGGCCCGCCGTCCCCCCGGCTCGCGCCGGGGGGCTTTTATTGCGTCATCGCACGCGGAACACGGGCTCGCTCCGAGCCCGTGTCCGGCTGCTAGCACCGGACGTGCTAGCACATGATCTTGTGGCCCGCCCCCCTCCTGACCCACAAAATCGAAAAAATCGTTGCAATCGCTCTTGCCAGGAATACTTTCGCTCCTCGTCGCAACGACGCGATCCGGTGCCCATGGATGGGAACCGGCTTTTACCTCGAGAGTCAGGGAGGACCAGATGGCTGCAAAGCCTTTGATCGGCATCACGACGGATTACCGCTCCGCCCGTAAGGAGCACGCCGCCCTTTCGTTTGTGGCGGCCGGCTACTACGACGGCATCCTCGCCTCTGGCGGGATTCCGGTGATCCTCCCTCCCCTGGCCGAAGAGGACGACATCGTCCGCGTCCTCGACACGCTCGACGGCGTGGTGATGGTCGGCGGCGGTGACCTCGATCCCCGTCGCGACGGCTACATGCCTCATCCGGCCGTCCGGATGATGGAGCCCCGCCGAGAAGACTTCGACCGACTGCTGGCCAAGCACGTCTGTGCCCGCCACATGCCGGTGCTCGGCGTCGGCTGCGGAATGCAGCTGCTCAACATTACCGAGGGCGGCACCCTCTTCCTCCACCTGCCGGAGGATCTGCCGCGGGCGATTCCCCACAAGGATCCGACCGACCTGGCCCACCGTCATGCCCTCCTCGTCGAGCCCGGCACCGCGATGGAGCGGGTCTACGGGGACGGCGAGATCCGGGTGAACAGCATGCACCACATGGCGATCGACGACGTCGCCGGCAGTTTCCGGGTCACCGCCCGGGCCCCGGATGGCGTCGTGGAGGCGATCGAGAGCACCGTCGAGGGCTGGACCGCGATCGGCGTCCAGTTCCACCCGGAGGCCGATACCGCCTCGGCCCTCGACGTGAAGATCTTCGAGGAGTTCATCATCGGGATCACGGGGATCGTGCCCGAGATGCGGCTGGTCGCCTGACCGCGGCCGTCGCAGCCACGCCCCAGCAGCGTTTCCCGGCCCGTCGGTCGCCTCGCGCGACCGGCGGGCCGGCTGCATTCCCGGGAATCAGCCTTCCTGGCGATCCTGTCCGGTGCGACCTGCCGCGACCCTCCCGATCCTCATATCCGGCAGCCTTTGGCCTGCCGGATTTCTTGCTGCCGCATCGCGTCAAGCCCTGCCGTGTGGCACGATTGTGAGGTCATCCCCCGGCCGCTCTTTCTCCTCAGGGCTCCCATGCTCAGCGACTACGATTTCCATCTCCTCGGCGAGGGCCGCCACTGGAAGAGTTACGAGAAGCTCGGAGCCCAACTGGAGGACCAGGCGGGCGTCAGCGGCGTCAACTTCGCGGTCTGGGCGCCCAATGCCGACCTGGTCGAGCTCGTCGGCGACTTCAATGGCTGGAGCAGCGGCCGCCATCTGATGCACAAGCGGATTCCGTCGGGAATCTGGGAGTTGTTCGTGCCGGGCCTCCCCGTCGGGTCGATCTACAAATACCGCGTGCATGCCGGGGGCGAGTTTGCCGACCGGGCCGATCCCTACGGCTTCGGAGCCGAGGTGCCGCCCCGGACCGCCTCGATCGTCACCGACCTGTCCACCTACTCCTGGCAGGATGACGAGTGGATGGCCGTCCGGGCCGCCCGCAACGGGCTCGACGCACCGATGAACGTCTATGAGGTGCATCTTGGCAGCTGGCGGCGGCCGGGCGATGACCCGACGCGGTGGCTGACCTACGCCGATCTCGAACGGGAGCTGATCCCCTACGTCGTCGAGATGGGCTTCACCCACGTCGAACTGCTCCCGCCCACGGAACACCCGCTGTCGGCCAGCTGGGGTTACCAGACCATCGGCCTGTTTTCGGCCACCAGCCGGTTCGGGTCGCCCCAGGCCCTGATGTCGCTGATCGACGCCCTCCATCGGGCGGGCGTGGGCGTGATCATCGACTGGGTGCCCGCCCATTTCCCCCGCGACGGCCACGGCCTGCGGCGGTTTGACGGCACGGCCCTCTACGAGCACGCCGATCCGCGGAAGGGCGAGCATCCCGACTGGGGGACGATGATCTTCAACTTCGGCCGCAACGAGGTCTCCAACTATCTCGTCTCCTCGGCCCTCTTCTGGCTCGACCGCTACCACATCGACGGACTGCGGGTCGACGCCGTGGCCTCGATGCTCTATCTCGACTACAGCCGTGAGAACGGCGACTGGGAACCCAACTGCTTCGGCGGGCGGGAGAACCTCGAGGCGATCGAGTTTCTGAAAACCTTCAATGTCCAGGTTCACCAGCACTTCCCCGGCACCCTCACGATCGCCGAGGAGTCGACCGCCTGGCCCGGCGTTTCGCGGCCCACCTACGTCGGCGGGCTCGGCTTCAGCCTCAAGTGGAACATGGGCTGGATGAACGACACGCTGCGATACATGCGGCACGACCCGATCCATCGCAAGTATCACCACGACGAGCTGACCTTCAGCCTGATCTACGCCTTCCATGAAAACTTCGTCCTGCCGCTCTCCCACGACGAGGTGGTCCACGGCAAGGGCTCGCTGCTCGGACAGATGCCGGGCGATCTCTGGCAGAAGTTCGCCAACCTCCGGCTCCTCTACGCCTACATGTGGTGCCATCCCGGCAAGAAGCTGCTGTTCATGGGCGACGAGTTCGGACAGTGGAACGAGTGGAACTTCGACGAGAGCCTCCAGTGGCACTTGCTCGAGTGGGAGAGCCACCGGGGCCTGTCGCGGGCGGTAGCCGACCTCAACGACCTCGTCCGCCGGGAGCCCGCCCTCCACCAGCTCGACTTCGACGAGCAGGGCTTCGAGTGGATCGACTGCCACAACTGGCAGGACAGCGTGCTCGCCTTCGCCAGGCGGGCCCGCGCCCGGGAGGATTTTGTGATCGTCTGCTGCAACTTCACGCCGGTGCCACGGCACGGCTATCGGCTGGGCGTGCCCTACGCCGGCGACTACGAGGAGATCTTCAACAGCGACTCGGCATGGTATGGCGGCAGCAACGTCGGCAACTCTGGGCCGCTCGTGGCCCGCTCGGAGCCCCACCACGGCCGCGACCACTCGATCTCGCTGACCCTGCCGCCCCTTGCCACGGTGGTGCTCCGGCCCCGCCGGTAGCCCGGGCCGCAGCCGCAGCGACTCACCGTGGCGGCCGCTTCCAGTCCACGGCGTTCCGCGCTTCGACATCCTCCAGCCAGCGGCCCAAGACCTGGCCGGCCTCACGATTGGCAATCGCTGCCAGGCGTCGGGCATCGGTGCCGTCGTCGATGAACCGGCTTCGGAGGGTGTCTTCATCGGGCTCGAGGGCCACCAGCCGGACGCAGTAGCAGACCGTCTTTGGCTCGTTGAAGGCGACGGTCGTCTGCCCGGGTTCCAGGGCGAAGACGGCCTCCATGAACTCCTCGCCGGGCATCTGGAGGCCTTCGGGCTGCGAGAGCATCGGGGGAGATCCAAAGGGGGCCGTGCCGCGGGTCAGCCAGGTGAAGGGTCCGATTTCCCGGACCTCGAGGCTTTCGTCGCCCTCGGCGGCAGCGGCGGCCGCGGCCGCCATCGTCGCTCCCTCGGAGACCGCCTTGGCGAGCTTCTCAGCCTCCGCCCTGGCCAGCGGTCGGGCCTCGAGGAGCCGCCAGACCCGCTCGACCTCATCCCGCACGTCGTCGAACTCGGGCGTGTAGTCGGGGCGGGCCTCGGTCTTCCAGGAGAGATATCGGTTGCCCTGCATGTCGGTCGTCTCGACAGGTCGCCAGAGGGCGGGACCTTCGCCGAACATCAGCGCCACCCACGCCTGCTGACGCACGCCAAACTCCTGCGAAAACGCCAGGGCCACGCTGGAGCCGACCCCGCCAGCGGCCACCGCCTCCGAGGCGTCGACAAAGCCTGACTGGACGGCCTCGAGGCCGTGCTCGGCCGCCAGCGCTTCCAGATCGGGAGCAGCCGGCAGCGGCTCCTCGAACTCGACGGCCTCCTCCACCGCCTCGGCATGACGGGCGATGACGCCGGCAACCTTCTGGAAGATTTCCGAGGTTCGCTGGCTGGCTGCCTGGCGAGCGAGCTGCTCGACAATCGTTTCCCGCACCTTCTCGAGCGGCTGGTAGCCCGCGGCCGTGTCTGCCTCCCCGGCGGCCGGCTTCTCTTCTGATGCAGGCTTGTCTTCTGATGCAGGCTTCTCCTCGGCTGGCTCCGCTGCTGGCTCGGCCCCCTCCTCGCCTGCCACCGCGGCCTTCTGCGATTCCGCCGGG
>CALGAS010000132.1 GCA_937959175.1 uncultured bacterium
GGGATGTACATCTCGTTGACGACCTGTTCGCCGCTCGGCTTGGGCTTGGCTCCGGGCTTGGGCCGGACGGCGATGATCTCCACCCGCTTGGGGCCGACGGTCGAGCGGAGCGCGTAGCGGCCGCCTTCGATCGGGCCGGCCCAACTGGCCGATGTTCCATCGGCGGATCGAAACTGAATCTCACCTTCGGCGACCGGCTGGCCGGCGAAGGAGACGCTCCCGGAGACCGGCACCGTTGTCGGCCCGGAGGGGCCGCAGCCTGCCAGGAGCGGCAGCCAGCAGAGCAGGGGAGCGGCGACGGCAGGCCAGCCGCGGTGGCGATGCGTCATGGGAGGCTCACCGACTCGCGGCCCTTCTTGGTGGCGAGACTCTTCCAAACCGTCAGGTCGACCAGGTCGTCGACGAAGTGGGTGGAGCCGTCAGCGAGGCCGACGTTCACGCCCCCCTGGTGATAGCTGCGGGCGTGGTTGATCTTCTCGAACGAGTCGCCCACGCTCACGCAGGGGACGTTGCGGTCGCCGGTCGTCTTGCACTGGTAGACGCGGTCGGCGACGGTCGAGTTGGGGGTCTCGCGGGCGGAGAAGCCGAAGCTCGAGTGCTGGCCGCCCCCCCAGTAGCCGCCGGCGTCGCCCCAGCCGCCTCCCTTGACGTTGCGGATCCTGACCTCGGAGAGGAGGAGCGTGTTGCTGAGGCCGTCGCGGATATGGGCGGCGGTGGTGTTGCTGTTGGCGTAGAAGATTCCCGAGAGCTTGACGATGTAGGAGTCGCCCCGTTCGGTGCGATTGATGTGGATAAAGTCATCGCCGGCACAGCCCACATAGTTGCCCTGGAAGCCCCAGCCGCCGGAGCGGAACGGGCCGCCGCCGCCGAAGCCGTTGGTCGAGGCCTCGGCGTCGGAGGGGCAGCGAAAGGTGGGGATCACCGCGTCCTTGATCTCGGATGGCGTGTCCATCACGTAGGTGCCCTTCCAGGCCATGTACCGCTGGAACAGCGGGGCCTGCTCCATGAAGGGCCACGACTGCTGAAACCAGGTGTCGCGGCGGCGGACGCTCACGCTCAACTCGTCGAGCGTGCCGTACGGGAAGCACTCGTTGTGAGATTCGTGCTGCTGAAGCGCGAGCCCGATCTGCCGGAGATTGTTGCCGCACTGAGCCCGGCGGGCCGTCTCGCGGGCTCCCTGCACCGCCGGCAACAACAGGCCGACGAGCGTGGCGATGATCGCGATCACCACAAGCAACTCAACGAGCGTGAAACCATGTAGGGGTCGGAGGCAGGAGTTACCCTGCCTCTGAGAGTGTGTGTTTCGACCCCGTACATGGAGTTCACGATGATCGCTCGAAGTGATGCGGCCTGTTTCGTTGGGATCGACCTTCACAAGGACACGCTGACGGCGTGCACCATTGCCGCGAAAGATCGGGAGGTGTCGTGCCGAAAGATCGCCTGCGTGGCCCGGGAGAAGGTCCGCGAGTTCCTCGCGGGCCTTCCGCGGCCGAGCGTCGTGGCGATCGAGACAGTGGGATTCTACCGGTGGCTGTGGACGGAGGCCGAGCCACTCGTTGACCAGGTTGTGCTCGCCGATGCGCGAGGCTGCCGGGCGTTGGCGGGTCGCCGCATCAAGACCGACCGGGAGGATGCCTTGAACGTCGCCGAACTCTTGATGACCGGGCGACTGCCGATGGCCTGGGCGCCGCCCGTGAACATCCAGCGTGTCCGGAATCTGACGCGACATCGTGTCGGCCTGTCGCGTGATCATGCCAAGACGCTGCACCGCGTGAAGTCGATCATGAACCGCCTCAATCGTCCTGGGCCTGCCCGCATGGATGCCGCCGGGCTGCAGCGGTACCTGCTCGCGAGCGTCGAACGCATCGAGGCCGATGACCTGACGGTGCTCTGGCAGCACCAGCGTAGGCTCGTGGAGATCGAGCAGGATCGCTCGGCGATCGACCGCCGGATCATCGAGTTGATGGGTGCCGAGGAGTTCCGACGCCTGCGAACCATCCTCGAGTCGATCCCCGGTGTCGGCCTCGTCACGGCCGCCACGGCGATCGCCGAGATCGGCGACTTCAGCCGGTTCCCCGACGGCAAGGCGATCGGCCGTTACGCCGGCCTCACACCCACTGGCTACGCCTCGGCGGACAAGAACCGCCTCGGTCGGATCTGCAAGACGGGCTCGCCCGATCTGCGTTGGACCCTGCAGCAGGCGGCCTGGACGGCGATCCGTTGCGATGCCGGCTTCAAGAAGACCTGGCTCAAGATCTCCAAGACCGCCGGCAAGAAGGCCGCCGCCGTGGCCATCGCCCGCAAGATCCTCGTCCTGATGTGGTCGCTTGTCCGCAAGGACGAACTGTACAAGGCGCGCGAGCCAATCGCGGCCTGACGACTGAGAGACGGGACCTCGGAGCGGAGAACGGGGCTCGGCAGCTCGCCTGGTTTTATGGGACGCGGCCTCACCGGTCAGATCCCGTGAGTGTGAATGGGCGCCGATCCTCCCGTACGTGATCTCATGGGACCGGGGCATGTCCTCGTGAACCCGAATAGCTGAATGGCCTCTTCGAGGCTGCTTCGAGGTCGAAACCAACCCCAGAACCCGACGCCATGGGCCGCCGGCGGACGCGTTCCGCTCCAGCTGTGGCAGGGCCTGCGCTCCACGCGACCGCCGGCTCCCGAGGAGGTGCACCATGACGAAGTGACGCCACGCTTGACGAACCCCTACATAGCTGAACCCGCTCGTCCGGGCCGATCCCCTCATCATGCCGATCCTCCCTCGGCAGGGGGCCGGCCTCGGCCCCCGCGGCGGCGAAGATACCAGAACCCGCCCGCGAGCCTCACCGCGGCCAGGCCGGTCCCGTCGGGGGCATTTTTGGGGAGGGTCGGTCGGAGGCACGCGCAGAAGCCGGGGAATCTTTGCGACTCACGAGCGATGCCCAGTCGGCCGAGCGAGCACCCTGTAGCAAAATCCCCCGGCGCCGAGCATGTCTCCGCCGGCCCCGGCAGGTTTCACCCGGTGCCTCACCGTCCAGCCGGGGGAAGTGCGGGGGATTGTCGGTCGTGATCGCGGATTGGGCGGGTTGGTGGTGGACGCGTGACGGGCATCGGAGGCGGGACGGCCTAACGGCCCGCCGTCCCCCCGGCTCGCGCCGGGGGGCTTTTATGGGGTGGAGCGTTCGGCCAGGGCGGCGTTGGGGATGTTGAAGGTGGCTGGCAGGCGACCGGCGACGACGGTCGCATCACGGGCGAATCGCCACGCCGAGGGCCTCCCCGAGGCGAATCCAGTCCCGGTACCCCGACTCGACGATCCAGTGAAGCACCACCATGTCGAGTTGTTCGTATTGATGCACGGCCACGTTCCGAAAACCGACCATGCCGGCGAGCGCAGCGGCGAGCGAATCGCCGATCAGCCCCGCCCGTTTCAGCAGCAGAAAAGCGTCGGACGTGCTCTGCGGCACGCCGAGGTGTCGTTCGGCCACCACATGCATCGCCATGTCGATGGCCGCCTGGCAGGCCCGCTCGATGTTGAGCGTCAGAGCATCGACGTGGGTGAAATCGTCGAGCCGCGGGCACGCCTCCGCTTCCTCCCGCATCCGGCGGACGCACCGCTCGATGATCGCGGCCTTGTTGAGCAGGATGTCGTCAGGCGGCGTAGGCACGGAGAACCTCGCGGCGAGACTCTTGAAGTGATGCGTACATCGACAACGCAAGCATCGCGAACTCCGCGGCGACGTTCGGATGCCTGGCAAACAGCAGCCGGCCCGTCACGACCGCTTCCTTGGCGTAGACCACATTGGCCGTGGAAAGCAGTCCGAGATCGACCGGCCGGCCGAAGATGGCGGCGAGTTCGGCGGTCAGCACGATCCGCTCGTCCGGCGCGAGGCCGCTGCCGCGGCTCACCAGAATCGCGACGTCGACGTCGCTGTCGCCGCGGAGCTGGTCGCGAGCCGCCGATCCCAGCAGGTAGGCGGCCGAGAGGGCCTCACAACGCCGCAGCGCAGTGATCGCCGCGGTCATGGTCGGTTCACTGATCGATGCCGTCGTCATCGTGCGGCAAGCCGGTTGCTGGGATG
>CALGAS010000133.1 GCA_937959175.1 uncultured bacterium
GGGCGTGACCGGGCGGCGGTTCGTCGGGGCGCCACCGGAAGCCTGAGCCCCTGCCCGGAAGCGGGCTGGGGGGTGATCGGCCGACTCGGCTTGCTACCGCCAGTAATTACCGCCAGTAGTCGGTCATCCGGCGACGGAGATCGGCCAGGTATGACAGCCTGTCTTTGTCGGCCGGGCGGCCGAGGCGGGCGTCAGCCGTCGGGGTCGTCGATGAGTTGCTGGAGCCGGGCGGCGTGTTCGGGGACGAGCCGGGGAAGCCAAGAGGCGTCGACGAGGCCGAGGGAAAGCATATCGAGAAGGTGCGTCTGGTCTTTGCGGCGGAAGGAGTTGAGCTTCATCCGCACCAGAGCCTCGAGGGTCACTACGGCATAGTCATCGGCCGGCACACTCTCGGTGACGTCGGCCGTGGGCAGGGGATAACTGTCACGGACTTTCTCGGCCGCGAAGAGCAGATGGACCGCGTCGCGGGGGCTGCCGCTCGGGCCGTCGATGAAGCAGACGACGTCCATCACCGTCGCCCGGACGAAGCCGGCGGCCTCCAGGGCGGTGGTGATCGCGGGGAGGTCGCTGCGGCGGACGAGGAGATCGACGTCTTGGGTGTTGCGGACGGCGGCCCGATCAACGCGGGCCACCCAGGCGGCGACGGCATTGCCGCCGGCCATCGCGTAGGGGATGCCGGCGTTTTCCAGGGCCCTGGTTGCCCGCAGGGCACGGTCGCGAACAGCTTGCACGGCTTCGATCATCCTGTCCCAGGAAAAGTCTTTGAGCTCAACAGCCACAGGACAGACCCTTTGCCACCGGGAAGGAAAACAACCGGAAACGTGCTTGCAACGTCTCCGAGCCTACTCTGCCGGGGCGGCGAGGTGAACGTCGGCTTGCTGGGCGACTGATCCTGGCTGGCTGAAGTAATATACGCCTGTATACATTCTTGGCGGATGGTGTCAAGCCTTCGACGGGTGGCGATGCGGGCGATAGCCGATCCGGATTCCGCGAGGTCATAATGTGGCGGGTGAGATTGGCGGCCGAGCGTTTGCTCCGGGCCGCGACCGCCCTGATCAACCAGCCCGCCCCGAAACCACCCCCTTGAATGCCTCTCCCATGCCCCGACCCCTCATCATGGT
>CALGAS010000134.1 GCA_937959175.1 uncultured bacterium
CGCGGTCACAACCAACCACCCCCAACACGTCGCCAGCCGACGGCGGGCCGTTGGGCCGCCCAACTCCCGATGACCACCACGCCTTCACCACCAACTCGCCCAATCCGTATTCACCATCACCCAACCCTTGGTTTCCCCTCGGACCGACGGCGGGCCGTTGGGCCTTCCCGCTCCCGATTGCCAACCCGCGTTCACCACCAACCCGCCCAATCCGCGTTCACTCTCGCCCAACCTCCGGAGCTTCACCCCTGCGGCCGTGCTCCGCTCATCGCTGAAACGGATACAACGCCGGCAGGTCGAGCAGCCCGGTGAGTTCGTCAAGTGCCTGAGAGACCTCGTCGAGCAATGCCGGATCGGCGAGATCCTTGACCGTCAGCCGGTCGCGGTAGTGCCGCTGCACCCAGGCCTCGAGCACATCGAGCAGCTTTGGCGTCGCCATGACCCCCGGATGCACCGCTGCCAGGTCCGCCTCGCTGAGCACCACCCGCAGCCGCAGGCAGGCCGGCCCGCCACCGTTTTGCATGCTCTGCCGCACCTCCACCGGATGCACGGCCACCACGGAATTGTCGGCGGCGAGCAGGCCGTCGAGCCAGCGGCTGGTGGCCTCGTGCTGGCGACACTCCGCCGGGCAGATCAAGGCCATGCCGCCGGCGGGGAGCGTGACCAGTTGGCTGTTGAACAGGTAGGTCGAGACGGCTTCGGCCAGCGTGAGCTCCCGCTCGCTCACCTCGATCAGCACAAGGTCGCCGCCGCATTCTGCAAACGCCTCGCGGATCGCCGCGGCAGCCGCGGGGCCGTCGGCCCAGGCCCGCTCGTGGGCCAGGAGCACCTGCTCGTTTGCGACCGCGATCACGTCGTTGTGAAACACGCCCGCCTCGATCGCGGCGGGGCTCTGCCGGAGGAAGAGCGTGCGGGCGGCCGCGAGGCCGTGCAGCCGGGCGACCGCCTGCGACGCGGCCAGCGATTGGCGGGCCGGGTACCGGCCGTCAGGGGTACTGGTAGCCTCGCGGCCGTACACGAAGACCTCGAGGCCCGGCTCGCCATGGGCCCGGCAGAGCCGCAGATGATTGGCCGCCCCTTCGTCGGCCAGTTCGCAGCTGGCCGGCAGCGGCGGGTGGATCGCGACCCGATCGGTCGCCGGAAAGATCCGGGCCAGGGCGGCGGCGGTGCCCGGCGGCTCGAGCGAGCGATGAAACTGGCTGACGAGATTTGCCGGGGTGAGATGGAGACGGCCGTCGGCCGTGTCGGCAGCGGGTGAGACGGTCGCGGCGTTGGCCGCCCACATCGCCGAGCTGCTGGCGGCCGCCGAGAGGAGGCCGGGAGCCGTGCGGGCGGCTGCCGCCACGACCGCCCGGTCACTGCCGACAAAGCCAAGCCGCCGAAGCGCCGGAATCAGCGGCCGTTCCTGCGGCGGGAGGACCGCCTGCGGAAGGCCCAGCGACACGAGCAGCCGCATCTTGGCAAGCCCTTCGAGGGCTGCCGCCCGCGGATTCGAGACCTGATGGCGGTGCCGCTGCGAGGCGAGATTGCCCAGGCCCAGCCCGCCGTAGTGATGGGTCGGGCCGACGAGGCCATCGAGGTTGAGTTCCACCGCCTGCATTGGTCAATCTCGTTCAGCCGGCTTCCGTTCCCAAGCCCGGCGGCAGAGCCGGCGGCCCGACCCGCTCCCGTTCGAGCGAGGCGACCGGATAGCCGCAGGAGTCGATCGCGAAGAAGCCGCTGGGGCGATGATTCCCGCTGCGGCCGATGCCGCCAAAGGGGAGCCGCCCCGACGCGCCGGTCGTTTGCCGGTTCCAGTTGACGACCCCAGCCCGCACGTCGCGTCGGAAACGCTCCCAAAGCGGACGGCTGTCGCTCAGTAAGGCCGCGGCCAGGCCGTAGGCGGTGGCATTGGCCTCGGCAATCGCCGCCTCGAAGTCAGACACCCGGACGAGTTGAAGCAGCGGGCCGAACCACTCGACGTCGCTCCGGTGGGCCACGGCTGTCACGTCGATCAGCCCCGGCGAGAGGAGCGTGGGCAGGCCGCGTTGCTGCTCCATCGCCCGCAGGGCGACGCCGCCCCGGGCCAGCAGGTCGGCCTGGGCTTCGAGCAGTTGACGGGCGGCCGCCTTGTGAATCACCGGCCCCATAAAGGGCTCCGGCTCATCGGCAGGCAGGCCGACGCGAATCCCGGCGATCCGAGCGGTGAGCCGGTCGATGAAGGCCTGCCCCCGGGGCGACTCCGGCACGATCAGCCGGCGGGCGCAGGTGCACCGCTGGCCGGCGGTGAGATAGGCCGAGAGGATCGTGAGGCTGGCGGCGGCATCGAGGTCGTCCACCTCGTGGACAACCAGCGGGTTGTTGCCGCCGAGTTCCAGGGCCAGCATCTTGCCCGGCTCCGCCACCAGCATCTGCCGGAGGGCGACGCCGGTCTGGTAGCTGCCGGTGAAGAGAATCCCGTCGTGCTCGGGGTGGGCCGCCAACGCCTCGCCCGTCTCCCGCCCGCCCTGCACCAGATTGATCACGCCAGGAGGCAGCCCCGCCCGCTCCCAGCTTTCCATCATCCGCCGGCCGGCGAGCGGGGCCAGCTCGCTCGGCTTGAAGACCACCGTATTGCCGGCCAGCAGGGCGGGCACGATGTGGCCGTGGGGGATGTGGCCTGGAAAGTTGAAGGGGCCGAGGACGGCCAACACGCCGTGGGGACGGTAGCGAGTGGCCGCGACATCGCCGCCGCTGCCAGGCTCACCGCTGATCTCGTCCTGCTGCCGCTCCCGCCAGGCAGCGATCGTGGCCGGCACCTTGCCGACCATGGCCGCCAACTCACCGATGGCCTCCCACCGCGGCTTGCCCGTTTCCAGCGAAATGGCCGCCGCCAGTTCGGCCCCGCCCGACTCGAGCTCGCGGCTAAAGGCCTCCAGCAGCGCGATCCGTTCGGCGGCGGGGCGGGCGGCCCAGGCGGGCTGCGCCTCGCGGGCAGCGGCGACTGCAGCGGCGACGTCCGCCGGGGTGGCCGACTCGCCCGACCAGACCGTCTCTCCTGTCGCCGGACTGGTCGAGGCAAACCGTGATCCGCCACCACGGACCCAGCGGCCCGCGATGTATTGTGCGGCGGCTGGCGTCGCTGCGTGGCTCATGGCTGGCTGCTCCGCAGGGGGCCGATCCGGATCGTATCGCCCAGCTCGACCCCCAGGGCGGCGGCCGCCTCCCGGGGCAGCCGCACGCCTCCGTCGGCCAATCGCTCGAGCGGTGAGCGGCAGGCCCGGAAGCTCATCCCGCAGGTGCCGACGATCCACTCGCCCGCGTCGGCAGGCGTGTCGCTCAACTCGGCCACCGCTGTCCGCTCGCTCTGGCGGACGAGCCGCAGTTCATCGCGGGGGCAGCTGACGACCGGCCCGGCCTCGAAGATATCGAC
>CALGAS010000135.1 GCA_937959175.1 uncultured bacterium
ATGCCGACCTCGTCGAAATGGGCATGCGTGTCCGCCGGCCTGAACTCGTACGGCGTTGGCTCCGGGCCTACGCCGCGGCGACGTCTACCGCCACGTCTTATGAAACGATCCGCGACGCAGCCACGGGTGGAGAAGCTACAAAACCAAGCAAGCGAACCACCATGCCCTACCGCGATATCCTCGAAAGGCTCTGGATTGTTGATCCCGTGCCCGCCTGGATTCCGAGCCGAAATCCCATTTCGAGGCTGTCTCATCCACCAAAACACCACCTCGCCGATCCGGCTCTCGCGGCGAGACTTTTGGGCGCGACCACCGAAACACTCCTCTCCGGCGAGAAAGCTGAAAAACCCGGAAAGGGTGCCCTTGTCGGCGCTCTTTTTGAATCACTCGCTGCGTTGTCCGTCCGCGTGTACGCCCAGCCAGCCGAGGCTCGCGTTGGGCATCTGCGAACCTTCGGAGGTGAGCGGGAAATCGACCTCATTATCGAGCGAGCCGACGGGCGAGTGCTCGCGATCGAGGTCAAACTTGGCGGCACGGTCGACGACGCCGACGTGAAGCATCTCCTCTGGCTCAAACGGGAACTCGAGGAAGACGTCGTCGACATGGCGGTTCTCTCGACCGGCCCGCAGGCCTACCGCCGGCCCGACGGCGTGGCCGTCATCCCGCTCGCGCTTCTCGGACCATGAGGGCCCCTCTTCAGCCAACAACGCTGAAAGTTCCAGTAGCTCGCTCCCCATACTCACGCTATCGAGCGCACGTGCGTGACCGTGAACTTCCATGAAGCCAAAACCCACTTCGCTCCGAGCGGCTGACTGCAGGGCGGCGGGGAGGCGCAGCCGCCGGCTGAAGACAGCTGCCGGCTTGAAGGGAGCGTCGCACCCAGCCCGATCAGTCCCGGCTTTTGCTCCTCGTGATGCGCTCTGATCGGCCGACGCTTGCCGAAGCGGCTTTGGCCGACCCATCCTTTGAAGGCATTCGAGCGTCGAGTCCGTGCGTGATCGGTGACACGCTCCAGGGTTTAACCCAAGCGATCGATACCCGAAGACGGGAGCCGATGTGCGCGGCCCGGCTTACGGTCCGAGGGTTTATTGGCTACCGTCCCGAATCGTTCGCCAGGCGGCCTCGAGCCACTCGCCGCGGGTCTGGCTAGCCGTTCCGGAGTCTTCGGAAGACTGCTCCTGTTCGGCCGCGGCCACGCGGCGGGCCGCGGCCGTGGGATCGAAGGCCGTGCCAGCCGCAGCGGCGGTAGCGGCGGCGGCGATCGCTTCTTCCCAGGCGGTCTCGACCGCGGCGGTGAGCGGCTCGGCGAGCCGGGCGTCGTAGCCGGGAAAGAGCCCGAGCGTGCCGAACCATTGGGCCGCCTGGATCTCCGCTGCTGCCGCATCGGCCGCTGCTTCGGCGGCGGCCGCTGGCACAGTATCGGGAGCCGCCGCATCCGGCTGCCAGCCGAGGGGCTGCACGCGGAGATCGTTGAAGAACGTGACCAGGTGCCGGCGGAGGATCAGTTCCCGCACGAGCCGCTCGCCCGGCAGGGTGCCGACGGTGACGCCGTCGCGGCGGGCGAGGGCCGCCGCCAAACCGGCCGCCTCGCCGGTCTGCATGAAGACCGGCTCGAGCCGGATCGCCCCCCAGGCGACGTGCGTGGCCGAGAGACAGACCGGCACAAGCACGTTGTCGAGATCGCGGGGAAGCAGCGAGCGATACGGCACCTGGGCGGGCCGCGACTGCTCGGTGAGGATCAGCTTGCCGTCGTAGGGAAAGCCGGGCCGGGAGTCGGTCGTGCAGGCATGGCTGTCCATGTACCAGTCGGTGACGGCGATCGCGTCGGGCTGAATCGGCGGCCGGGCGATGCCTGGCGCTGCGGAGTTGTCGTGCTCGGTGAACACGTGGCGGCCGACGAGCCGCCGAGCCTCGCGGACATACATCTCGTAGGGCACATGGCCGTTGTCGGCGAACTCGTCGCGGGGCAGGCCCCAGCGGAGAAACTCCTGCCGCTGCTTCTCGGGGATCGACTCGTCGTGCTGCAAAAACCAGATCAGCCCCAGCCCGAAATCGAGGTGCCGACGGATGATCGGCTCCCGCTCCTCCCAGGAGGCCTCGGGATAGGCGTGGTTCTCCCCGGGCAGGATCGGGCTGTTGCAGTGGCTTTTCTGGGCCGGACCGACGCCGTTGGTGGCGATGTACCGCCGCGTGAAGTTCAGATAGTCGCCGCGGTCGTAGCTGGCGGGCTTGGGCACCGGCAGGCGGTTGGCGGGATCGCGGGTCACGCAAAACCGGTAGTTGTAGGCCTGGATGCAGCCGTCGGCCGAGTGCGGGCTGGCCGGGTCGCTGGGCCCTTGCCTTTGGTTGTAGGGTCGGATCGCGAGCCGGGCCTCGTAGGCGTCGCGGGGCGCGGGCCCCGGCGCGAGCGTGGTGAAGACCTTGCCGGCGTGGGGCTCGTCGAACTCGGCCCGGGCCTCGCGGCCGACCCGATACGCCGTGCCCACGACCGGCAGCAGGTCTCCCTCGTAGGTCGCGTCGATGTAGGTCGTGCCGCGGACGGTGATCGTGGCGGGCTCCGCCGCCGCGGCCTCGGCTGCCGCCGGGTGGAGGCCGAGCGTGAGCGAGCCGACGAGCCTGCCTTCCCGCTCGGCGGCCACCGGCACGCGGTCGAGGAGCAGCGTGATCCGCGGCTCGGCGGCCACCAACCGGTTGAACTCCCGCTCGGCGACGTGCGGCTCGACCCAGCCCGCGGGGTATTGCTCGTGGCTGTAGCAGGCCGCCCGGTGATCCGGCGAGCCGGCGCCGAAGCGGGCGGCATAGTGCCGCTCGATCCGCAGCAGAAGCTCCGTGAACAGGGCCGCCCGGGGAGCCCCCGACAAGGCGTCCCACTGCATCAGGCCGTTGATCATCATCCCGCCGATGTGGCGGTTGTGCTGCACAAGCAGCACGCTCGCCCCTTCGCGGGCGGCCCGCACCGCCGCCATCACGCCGCTGCCGCTGCCGCCAATCACGACCACGTCGAACGAGCGGCCCGCCACATCCGTCGCCCGAGCCGGGGTCGCGAGCGCGACCGGCTCCCGTGCCGAGTCGCCCCTGTCGTCCCGCCGGATCGGCGGCGTTGCCGCGGCGGGCAGCGGGACGACGGCAGCTGAGCGGGCCAGCCGCCCACGGGCCTCGGCCCACTGGTCTGCCGCTTGGACGCCCCTTGCGGGCAGCGTGACCGCGACGACCGCGGCGATCAGGGCGAGTTCAATGCATCGTTTGCTCATGGCTTCCTGTCTTCAGTGGTGGGGACGTCGATTCTGAGTGTCGCTTTGGGCTCGGCGGCGAACGGAAACGTGAATGTGGGAAACAGCGGCCGGGGCGTGGCTGCCGGGCCCTATCTCGCGCTTGTCCGCGGTACCGACGG
>CALGAS010000136.1 GCA_937959175.1 uncultured bacterium
CCGATCCCGTATTCCGTCTCACCCCAGGTGAAGGAGAGGAGTTTCAGGCCGCCCACGTCGAAGCCGAGGAAAAACTTCTCGCACTTCACGCCGCAGGCCTTGGCCACAAGAAAATGGCCAAGCTCGTGGACGAAAATCACGAATCCCAGCCCACCGGCCACCTGCAGAATCACGCCCCAACTGGACGGCTGGAGAATCCATTCCAGCCAGGTCGCCGCGGCGAGCAGCCCACCATCATTTAGACACACGCCCACTTGCCAACCTCCTGTCTGGCCCAGGCGTCGAGACGCGAGATGTCCTCGAGCGTGGGATTGTCTTGAAAGGGATGCTCGTCGAGCACCCGGCTGCAGAGTTCCGTAATGTCGGTGAACCGGATGGCACCGTCGAGAAATCCGCGAACCGCCTCTTCATTCGCCGCGTTGAGCACCGCTCCTGCGGTACCGCCCCGGGCAGCTGCCTCATGTCCCAGCCGAACCGCC
This sequence comes from uncultured bacterium, assembly GCA_937959175.1. Taxonomy (GTDB): domain Bacteria; phylum Planctomycetota; class Planctomycetia; order Pirellulales; family UBA1268; genus QWPN01. The sequence goes on from CALGAS010000136.1 coordinate 480, forward strand.
GGAAACCGCTCCAGGTCGGGCGGTTCGAAGTCGAGCTGGAGGGCAGCTGCAAAGTCGAGCCGCCGAGCCGGTCCGGCGATCCGTTCGGGGAACAACAGAGCGTACTGGATCGGAAGCCGCATGTCGGGGGGGCCCAGCTGAGCCACGACGGCCCCGTCCACAAATTCGACCAGCGAGTGCACGATGGACTGGGGATGCACCACGACGGCAAGTTTTTCCGCCGGCAGCCCGAACAGCCACCTCGCCTCGATGAGCTCGAGCGCCTTGTTCATCATCGTGGCCGAGTCGATGGTGATCTTTGGGCCCATTGACCAGGTGGGATGGCAGAGGGCTTCAGCGGGCGTCACCTCAGCGAGGGACTCACGACCGCGGGTTCGAAAGGGACCGCCGCTGGCGGTCAGCACGAGCCGCTCGACCTCATGGGGCTGGCCGCAGGCGAGGGCCTGATGGATGGCGGAGTGTTCGCTGTCGACAGGAATGATGCTGGCACCGGTTGCTGCGGCCCGTTGCATGACCAGCGGACCGGCCATCACGAGCGTCTCCTTGTTGGCCAGGGCGACGGTCTTGCCGGCCTCGATGGCAGCCCAGGTGCTCCTCAGGCCGGCAGCCCCAACGATCGCCGAGACGACCCGGTCAATGGAGGGGTCGGCGAGGAGCTGATCGAGGGCCTCCGGGCCAACGGCCAGCCTGGTTCCATCAGGGAGGGCCGCCGAGCCGATCTCGGCCGCGGCCCGCGGTTCGGTGACAACCAGCCAGCGGGGCCTCATCGCCCGGGCCTGCTCGAGGAGTCTGGCGGTGCTGGAATGAGCCGCCAGCAGCCAGGCCCTCAGCCGCCCTCCGGAGTGGGCGATGACGTCCAGCGTGCTCTGACCGATGCTGCCGGTCGAGCCGAGCACAGCCACCTGCAGAGCGGTCTCGTCACGGCCAGCCGAGCCCTGGGAGAGAGCCTCGGCTGTGAGATCGCGGGAGGAAGGCGGCATGAAACGACAGCGGGAGGAACCGGGCGAACATATCATTCTAAAAATCCCGGCCCCGAAGTTCCAACGGCCAAAACTTCCGAAATCGTGGTCTGTTCCGGTCGTGAAACAGTCCCAGGCCTGTTTGTCTGCGGATTTTTCCCGGCGTAGGATGCGAAACCGAGCAGGTGTCGCCCCGGACGGCAGTCCCCTGGAGAGGTTATGAGCAGCAAACGCGACGTGCCCAAGCGGCCCGCCGATCGGAAGCCTTCCCTGGGAGGCAACCTCCTCTGGTCGCTGCTGGCAGCCGGGGTGGCGGGCCTCTTTGCCATCAGCCTGATCGGCTCAGCGAGCGAGTTGAACGTCTCCTACAGCGACCTCCAGCGGCTGATCCGGGCCGCGACGGCCACCGGCGAGGATCGCTTCATCACCATCTCCGCGGATGAGAGCGGGGGAGCAGGCCTCTATGGCGACCTCCACGACGTCGTGATCGGCGGCTACGAGGTGGCCGGCAAGATCCGCCAACTCCCCGACGGCCGCACGGCAGCCGAGGCGGCGGAGAGTCAGCCTCCGCTGCCCGGTGAGGCCGGGACAGCCGGGCTTGTCCGCCGGTTCACCACCGCGAAGCTGCCGTCAGAAAACTCCGAGTCGGACCTGATGGAACTCCTCGAGGAGCATGGCGTCGCCTTTCGCTACGAGGATCCGCCGAGCCCCTGGCGGAGCTGGATGCCGATGCTCCTGCTGACCGGCCTCTTTGGCGTGCTCTTCTTCCTGATGATCCGGCGGCTGGGCGGGGCGGGCAGCCCGATGGCCTTCGGACGTTCGCGGGGCAAGATGTATGCCCAGGAGGATCTGGGAATCACCTTCGACGACGTGGCGGGCATCGAAGAGGCCGTCGAGGAACTCCGCGAGGTGGTGGAGTTTCTGCGGAGTCCGGAGAAGTATCAGGTGCTCGGCGGCCACATCCCCAAGGGCGTGCTGCTGGTCGGCCCGCCGGGAACCGGCAAGACGCTTCTGGCCAAGGCGATCGCCGGTGAGGCAGGCGTGCCCTTTTTTGGCCTCTCTGGCAGCGACTTCGTGGAGATGTTCGTCGGTGTCGGGGCGGCCCGCGTCCGCGACATGTTCCAGCAGGCTGCCGCCAAGGCGCCCTGCATCATCTTCATCGACGAACTCGACGCCCTTGGCAAGACCCGCGGCTCGAGCGTGGTCGGCGGCCACGACGAGCGGGAGCAGACGCTCAACGCCCTGCTCGTGGAAATGGATGGCTTCGGCAGCAACTCCGGGGTGATCGTGCTGGCCGCCACCAACCGGCCCGAAACCCTCGATCCAGCGCTCCTGCGGCCCGGCCGGTTCGACCGGCATGTCCTGGTCGATCGCCCCGATGTGCGGGGCCGGGAGGAGATCCTCCGGGTTCACGTGTCCAACGTGAAGCTTGATCCGGAAGTCGATCTCGGCCAGATCGCCCGGATCACGTCGGGCTTCGTCGGGGCCGACCTGGCCAACCTCGTCAACGAGGCCGCCCTGCTGGCGGCCCGCAACGACAAGGAATCGGTCGGGATGGAGGAGTTCAACGAGGGAGTGGAGCGGGTCACCGCCGGCCTGGAGAAGAAGCGGCGGGTGATCCACGAGGATGAAAAGAAGCGGGTCGCCTACCACGAGGCGGCCCACGCCCTGGTCGCCCTTTCCCTGCCCAATACCGATCCGGTCCACAAGGTCTCGATCATCCCCCGCGGGCTGGCGGCACTCGGTTACACGATGCAGCGGCCCGAGGACGATCGCTACCTGCTGACGCAGACCGAACTCGAGAGCCGCATCCAGGTGCTCCTGGCCGGCACGATCGCCGAGGAGATGGTCTACGCCGACGTCTCGACCGGGGCCCAGAATGACCTCGAGCGGGCCAGCGAGATCGCCCGGGCCATGGTGATGGACTACGGCATGAGCCGGCTGGGCCGGGTCGCCTACCGCGAAAGTCCGCGGTCTCCCTTCCTGGCGACCGGCGGGGCGGAGCTGCCCGCCTCCCGGACCCACAGCGAGGAGACGGCCCGCGAAATCGATGAAGAGGTGCGGCGGATCGTCGACACGTCGATCGAGACGGTCCGGCAGATTCTCGCGTCGCGGCGGGCTGCCCTCGAGACGGTCACCGGCCGGCTGATGGAGGCCGAGGTGATCGACGGCGAGGAACTGCGGGCCCTCGTCGAGGCCTCCACGGGGGCCCCCCAACTCGTGCCGGGCACGGCGACCGAGCGGCGGCCGGCTCGCCCGCAGCCGATGGGCGAGCAGCCTGGGGCTGCCGCCGGCGGGGCCGACGCCTGATCCGGCACGATCGCTACGACCTGCAGGGTTGCGGCCGCCGGTGCAGATTTGTGCCCCCCGCGACGATGACCACCACAGCGGGTTGGCGCGCGGGTGCCGCCATTTCCAGCTGTCTCATGGCTGCCGGCAGCGACCGGCAGATGGTCGATGTGGAAGAGTGTGCTTCTTGCCTGCGGCATCTTCGCCTGCATTCTGGGGGTCGAGTTGCTGGTCATCGATTCGGCCGTGCTCGTCCCGCTGAGTGGCCGGGGCGACGCCTCGACGTTCCGGGCTCCCGACTGGGCGCCCTGGACGCTCCTCTCGGTCGGGGCTGCGACCATCCTCCATTTCTGCCAGCTGCCCCGCTTCGGATCGTCAGCCCACCATTCGCACTCGCATCAGATGCATTCCCATTGAGGTCCAGTGCCACGCCGCGGGCCGCCGGCAGGGGGGGTCGGTTGCAGGCTGGCCGGATCTGCGGTTCTCTTTGAGAGAGGGTCCGGATTGAAGGGGGCTGCAGGGGCTGCCCGCCACCGGCTTCCGCCGGGTCGCCCCGGCCAACAAGATCACATCTGTGCCTGCGATCCTCACCACCACCCGGCCCGACCGCGACACCGTGCTCTACGACGGCCAGTGCCGGTTTTGTCGCGGGCAGATCGCGGCCTTGCGGCGGTTCGACCTTGCCGGCCGGCTGCGATTTCTCTCGCTCCACGATCCGGAGGTCTCCCGGGATTTCCCGGAACTTTCCGCTGACGACCTGATGCGGGAGATGTATGTGATCGACCGGCAAGGCCGGGCTCGCCCGGGGGCGGAGGCGGTTCGCTATCTCACCCGACGAATGCCCCTCCTCTGGCCGCTGGCCGTGCCGCTGCATGTGCCGGGAAGCCTGCCGGTCTGGAAGTGGCTCTACCGGCTGGTAGCCCGGAATCGCTATCGCCTGGCTGGCCGCTGCGACCAAGGAACCTGCCGCCTGCACTGAGCAGATCGCTCAGGCGTCACCAGAGTCGGCCGGCTTGTCATCAAGTTCCTTGAGGAGCCGGGTCATCGTGTTGGCGTGGACACCAAGCAACTTGGCGGCCTTGGCTTTGTGGCCACGAGTGACGTCGAGCGCCTCGCGGATCGCCCGCTCACGCAACTTGGCAAGATCGAGGCAGGGGAGCCGACCCGAGCTCGCGGTCCGAGCCGTCGACTTGAGGGGCAGTTTCGGCTCCTCCTGGAGCACGTAGGCCTGCTCGATGCAGTGCTCAAGTTGCCGAACGTTGCCGGGCCACTCGAAACTGCAGAACTCCGCAAGCTGCTCTTCGGTCGGCTCCCAGGTCGGAAGGTGGTAGCGATCGGCAAATCGTTGGGCGAAGAACTCGATAAAGGATGGGATATCTTCCGGCCGCTCGCGAAGCGGCGGAACCTGGAGTTCGATCATGTTGAGCCGGTAGTAGAGGTCTTCTCGGAAGGCGCCCTTCTCGACCTCCTGCTCAAGATCACGGTTCGTCGCCGCCACGACCTGCACGTCAATCGGCACGGGCTCGGAGGATCCGACCGGCATCACTTCCCGCTGCTGCAAGACACGCAGGAGTTTCGGCTGCAACTCCGGGGGCATCTCACCGATTTCATCGAGGAAGACAACGCCTCCTTCAGCAGCCCGGAAGATGCCGAGCGAGCGACCGGCTGCCCCGGTGAAGGCACCCTTTTCGTGACCAAACAACTGGCTTTCCGCCAGCGACGGCGTTAGTGCGGCGCAGTTGACCGGCACAAACGCCTTATTGCGACGCGGTCCGCTGCGGTGGAGCAGCCGGGCCCAGAGTTCCTTGCCGGTGCCGGTCTCGCCGCTGACGAGCACGGTGCACTCCACCTCGGCCGCCCGCTCGATCGACTTGGCGATCCGCCGCATCCGCGGATTCGAACCGAGCACCCAGTTGGTGCCGAACATCGGTTCGGCAACGCAGGTCGAGGTGGCCACGTCTTCGACGATGGCCGGGTTCAACGAGCCGCCGCGAGGATTTCGCGAGGCGGCATCAGCTGCACGGAAACTTGTTGGGCGGATCGACATGCAGCGGAACCTTTCGCTCTGGAGCGGTCAGCCGTCAGACTAACCCCCGATTACTCCTTGCCCGTCGCCCTCCAGTATCTCCGGCCCGGGGCGGGGATGCAACAGGCCGGAATCGATTTCTAGCCTTTTCTGGAGCGGCAGAAAGCCGCTGGCTTGCGAGGAAAACACCGATTTTCCCAGTCAATCCGCCGGGGCCCCCTCCCGGGAGGTAGCCTCCGCCCGGAAAAACATCAAATGCTGCCAGGGCAGGCGGTCGAACTCGCGAGCGAGCGTGAATCCCTCCGGCTCGAGTTCGGCACGCACCTGAGCCTTGGTCATTTTGTGGAGCGGCTTGATGGGCACCGCCGGATCCTCGCCCCGGAACTCGGCCAGCACCAAGAGGCCTCCCTCGGCGAGGCTCTCCCGAATCCGGGCGAGCATCGCTTCGGGGTGGGAGAACTCGTGGTAGACGTCGACGCAGAGAACCAGGTCAACCTTACCTGCCGGAAGCCGAGGGTCGACGGCAGTTCCCAGGATCGGCCGGATGTTGGTTAGCCCGGCGGCAGCCGCCCGACGGGCGAGCATGCGGAGCATCTCGGGCTGAATGTCGACCGCGTAGACGAGGCCCTCCGGGCCGACCTGGCGAGCCAGTTGAAGGGTGTAGAAGCCGTTGCCGCTGCCGAGATCGCAGACCCGCTGACCCTGCTTGATTTCGAGGGCCTCAAGCAGGAGGCGACAGTCTTCTTCCCGCTGGCGGCTTTCCCGCACCAGCCAGGGAGCCCCCGTGTAGTGCATCGTCTGAGCGATCTCACGACCCCGGAAGTGGGTCGCCGGCGGCGGGATCACCACCGAGCGGTCGACGTCCATGTCGATCGGCAGCGGGGGGGCGGCTGCCACCGGGAGCATCGCGACAAGCGGCAGCATGAAAGCGAAGTATCGTGCCATGCCCTGGAGTATACGTCGGCCGACCGACCGGGCCGCTGCGGCGTCAGGCCGGGCCGATGAGCCGTCAGGCGGCTGCCTCGAGGCTGGCCTCGCCAGCGGCGTCGCAGAGGCTGGCGATGGTGATCCCGGCCCGCGTGGCGACTTCAGCCACCTGCTCACGATCGACCAGGATGGTGCGACCGGCCTCGATCGCCAACACGCGTGCGCCGGCCGCCCGCAGCGACTCGAGCGTGCCGATCCCGATCGTCGGCATGTCAAAGCGAAGATCTTGGCAGGGTTTGGCCACTTTGACCACCGTCATGCCGCCGGCCAGGCAGAGCCGGCCGGCCCGGCGGATGCATTCGTCGGTGCCTTCGATCGCTTCCAGCGCCAGGGGCGCCCGATTCTTGACCACCACGGTCTGTCCGATGTCGAGGCGGCCGAGCTCCTTGGCGAGCCGCCAGCCGAAGGCGACATCGGCCCGCTGCCGCGGCGAAAGCGGCCGGCCCGCCAGCACGCCCTCTTCGGCCAGCAGTTCCGGCGCGAAGTCGGTCGCCGGGCAGATCGCCACGCCGCGGCCGTCGAAGGCGCGGGCGATCGCCCCCAAGAGCGAGTCGTCGCGGTTGTCGCGGCGGCGGCTGATGAAGTGGGGCCAGAAGGTCCGCAGGCCGGTCCAGTCGGGGAGGTGCCGGAGCCAGGCATTGCGGGCAAAGAGGGTCTTTTTGTGAATCTTGCCGGCCATCGTGGCCCGGCGGACGCCGTGCCGCCGAAAAAAATCGACTGCCTGGCCGATCTCAGCGACGCCCACTTCGCCCGCCACGTCGGCCAAGGATTCGAGCTCCTGATCGGCATGATCGCGGACGGCGAGGATCGCGGTGCGGCCGCCGTGACGGCGGATCGCCTCGGCGACCGCAACCGGAAAACGGCCCCAGCCGGCGAGCATGCCGATCATCTCGCCATCGAGGCAGGCGGGGGCGTGCTCGCGTCGGAGATTCATGGGCGGCATCGCTGTCAGGCGGCGTCGGCGGTCGGGCCGGTTCCGGCGGCGGCTCGTTCGATGGCCTCGACCCGCGCGGCCAGCTTCTTGAGTTCCTTCCGCATCTCGGGAAGCTTCGAGATCGTGGCCAGCTGGAGCTTGCGGTCGCGGAGGTCGACGGCCGGCTCACCGAGTACCGTCTTGCCGGCATCGATGTCGCACGAGACGCCCGAGCGGGCTCCCAGGATGGCCTTGTCGCCGATGTGGACGTGATCCCGGACACCGACCTGGCCGGCCATCACGACCCAGTCGCCGGTGGAGGTGCTGCCAGCCACGCCGACCTGCGAGCAGATCATGTTGTGGCAGCCGAGCCGGCAGTTGTGGGCGATCATCACCAGGTTGTCGATCTTGGTGCCGGCACCGATCATCGTCGGACCGTAGGTGCCCCGGTCGATCGTGCTGCCCGCCCCCACCTCGACATCGTCAGCCAGTTCGACCCAGCCGAGTTGTGCCGAGAGCTGATAGCCGCCGTCGGCCACCTTGTAGCCGAAGCCGTGGGCCCCCAGGACAGCGTTTGCGTGAATCGTGCACCGCTGACCGACCACGGTGTTTTCATAGAGCACGGCGTTAGGATAGATCGTGGTGCCCGCGGCAATCCGGCAGCCCGCCAGCAGCCGGACACCGGAGTGAATCGTGACGCCGGGGCCGATCTCGCAGTCGGGGCCGACCGTGGCCAGTGGGTGGATTTCGACGTCGGCCGCGAGCCGGGCCGAGGGGTCGACGATCGCCTGCGGGCTCACGCCTCCGCGGCGGGCTTCCCGGGCGGGGCGGAACCGGAGGATCATCGCCGCGAAGGCGGCGTGGACATCCGGCACCTCGATCGTCGGAATGGTCAGCGGTCCTGAGCCCGCCGGGACGATGGCGGCAGTGGCGGCTGTCTTGGCCAGGAGGTGCAGTTTCTCGACGGCGTCGACGAGCGTGATGTCGCCCGGGGCCGCTGTCTCAAGCGTGGCGGCTCCGGTGATCGGCCGCGTCGCCCCGCTTCCAAACAGGGCACCGCCAACGAGCGTCGCGAGATCCTCGAGCGTGATCGACATGGCGAGAGCCTCCCTGGTGGGTCGCCGGCGGTTCCGGCCGGGCCGGGAGGATAGGGAGGCCGTCAGAGTGGGACAAGGCGGGATCACCGCAGCTTTTGGCGGCGGACCCGCCGCTCACTGCGGGGCCCCACAGGCCTCCGGCTGACGTCCTGCCGTCAGCCAGAGCGGGTCTTGAGATCAGCCAGGCCGCCGTCGACGCCGAGGACCTGGCCGGTGATCCAGTCCTGGGCCGGGTCGAGCAGAAAGGCGATCGCCCGGGCGACGTCCTCCGGTTCCCCGAGCCGGCCGAGCGGATGCATGGAGATCGACGCCTTCTCGGCTAGTTCGCTGGCGACCAGTCCGGCAGTGAGCGGAGTTCGGACGAGGCCGGGAGCGACGGCGTTGAACCGGATCTTCTGGCGGGCGTAGGTGGCGGCCGCGGAAAGCACGAGACCGATGATCCCGGCCTTTGCTGCGGCGATCGCCTCATGGTTGGCCAGCCCGATTCGGGCAGCGGCGCTCGAGACGAGCACGACCGAACCCCCCTCCGCCTTGAGCAGCCGGCCGGCCGCCCGTACGCAGCCGAAGGCGGCCGTCAGGTTGGCCGCGAGCGTTGCCTGCCACTCGGCGGTGGTGGTCAGGTGGGCCGGCTTGAGCAGGAGCGATCCGGCACAGCAGGTGATTCCCGTCAGGCCGCCAAGTGACTCGGCCGCGGTATCGAGACAGCGACCGAGGGCGTCGGGATCGCCGGCATCGACCGCCGCCCAACCTGCACCCAGCTCAACGGCAGCCGCCTCGAGTCTGGAGGCATCGCGACCAGCGAGGAAAACCTGTCCGCCACCTGCAACGATGGTCCGGGCCACCGCGGAGCCGATGCCGCCGGCTCCTCCGACGATGAAGACCCGCTGCGGGGACGTGGCCGCTGCGGTCATCACAGCCAGTTGCCCACGGTCTGCTCGAGCTTGGCATCCTCGGCGAGACTGCGAAGCTTCTCCATCGCCCGGCCCTGGATCTGTCGAATCCGCTCCTTGCAGACTCCCATCTGGCTGCCGAGTTCGCGGAAGGTCCGCGGCGGCTTGCCGTCGAACCCGAACCGGGCCACCACGATCCGCCTTTCCCGAGGCTCCAGTTCGCCGAGGAACCCGGTAAACAACTCCTTGAGCGTCGCGATCTGCTCGCTTGAGCAGTAGTCGTGCTCCGGCTCCTGCTCGGGCCGGTCCTTGAGCGCCTCGTCATCGGCGATAAACCGCTTGCGAAACTGCCGGCCTCGCTGGGAGAGCCGGTAGAAGTGTCGCTGAATAGCGTAGGTGGCATACGTGCTGAATCGATTGCCGAGGGCGAAGTTGAACTTTTCGACCGCCCGCATCAGGGCGAGATTCCCCTCGCTGACCAGTTCATCAAAGGACCAGGTGGGATCGACGAACTTCTTTGCAATCGACACGACCAATCGAAGATTGGAGGTGATCAGGATCGCCTTGACGGTCTCCGCTTCTGCCAGCAAACCCTCGACAAGTTCGATTTGCCGGAGCGACGCTCGTCGGCTGTCGTAGCGGCCCCGCGTTGTGGCCGCCTTGAACTTCAGCCAGTTCATCCGCCGGAAGTAAAACTGCTCCTCCTCTTTCGTCAGGAGCCGGTTCTGGTAAAGGCTGGCGATGTAGGGAGTCATCCCGGAGCCGCTCGACGGAGCCGCCTCGGTTCGTGCCAGCGGAACCGCAGCCTCTGCGGGTGGCTCGGTCGCCAGCCGCTCGGCATTGCTCTTCAGGAACTCGCGGCAGGGGATGTAGTCGATTTCCCGGGCAAACAAGGCCTCCCGGCGAGCCCGCAGTTCCGCGAGCCGCCGTTGCCGGGCGGCTTCGGTGCGGCGAGCGGTCAATGAACGCTTCGTGCCGGCGGACTTCTTCTTCGATGCGGCCTTGCGAGGCTTGGCGATGGCAATCATGCGGAATCCTTGCGGTCAATACGTGGAGACTCTTCTCCTTAGAAAACCGCAGGCCAGCGGCCCGGCTAACCGCTCGGAGCGGATTTCCGGACCGGCCAATTTTTTCGCATGTTTCAGCCCCTTGCGGCCGACCGACCGCGGCGGCGGAGCCGCGAGAGGGGCACCACGGCCGCCGCCGCCAGGGCAGCCAGGGCCAGGGTGGAGGGCTCGGGGACGACCTGGAAGGAGTAGACGGCCGAGCCGCTCACCTGGGTCGCCCCGTTGAGGCCGGCGGCCTGGATACCGACTTGGTAGAGGCCCGGCTCCGTGAAGAAGAGCGTCCGGTGAATGTGGCCGTCGGCCGGCACGGAGAAGGAGTCCCCCGTGAACGTGGTATCGCCATCCTCGAGCACCCAGAGTTGGGTCGAGCCGTCATAGATCGCCATCGTGCCGCCGGCTGGCGCGGTGAAGGACGTCGGCGTGAAGGTGACGTTGCCGAAGTTTTCGCCGGCAAAGCCCTCCTCGGTGGCCCAGCCGAGGAACGGGGAATCGTAGTGGTCGGCGTCGGCACCAGTGGGCGAGAGGACCCAGAGCGGACTGCCGACCGGCACGCCCAGGGCGTCGTATTGGGAGCCCGTGAAGTCGTAGCCCGTGGCCAGGCCGGTCCAGAAGCCGGTCGGATTGCTGATCCGGCCAAGGTCGGCCGAGGCCGGGACGCGGATCGTGGCCGCGGCTGGCTCGAAGGCCTGGCCGTCTGGAGCGGTGACCACGACCCCGTCGATCGTCGCCCCCTGCTCAGCGTGGACCTCCATCTCGAAGGCCGTGGGGTCGAGCGGATCGTAGGCGACGCCGATGTCGCCATGACCGGCGGTCCAGACTTCTCCCCTGGCGGGCGAGGTGAGCAGGGCTGCCAGCGCTGCTGGCACAAGCAGGGCGGGGAGCATCAGGCGAAGCATGGTCATGGCGGCTGTCTCCGTGCAGGATGGAAAGGTCGCGAAAATGCAAATGCAATAGATTTGCATATTCTAGCGGCTCCCCATAAAAATGCAACAGTGTTGCAAGTTCAAGCGGGTGGCTTTTCGGCTGAACGTCAGGCAGCCCTTTTGCGTGATTGCCGGACCACACGCCAGAGCCCGCCGGCCGCCGCGATTCCCAGCAGTCCGAGCGTCGAGGGCTCCGGCACCGGAGCGAAGGCGACGTCGACCATCGCCTGGACCCCCGCGGGCACGTTGCTGGCGAAGCCCTGCTCGAAGGTGATCAAAAAGGGCTCGGAGGTCGCGAAGCCGGTGCTGCCCGCCCCCGGTCCGAGCGTGAGGACGACCCCGTAGAGGCCAGTCGACGCTCCATCGGGCAGCGAATAGTCGATGTGCTCGTGGAAGGCCCCGGTGCTGGGCACCGAGGTGATGATGAAGCCCGGCGCTCCGGACATCTCGCTGCCAGTGATCGTCGCCGATCGCACACCCTGGTAGTCAAGGGTCATCGCGGCCGGCGGGGAAGCCAGCGCGAAGCCGTCCCAGAAGAGCAGCTGCTTGGCGAAGTCGAGCCGGATTGTGGCCCCGGCGGGGAAGGTGCCCGCCAGGCTGTCAAAGCCAGGGCTTTCAGTCGTGTAGGGCGGAGCCAGCGGCATCAGCCCCTCGTCGAAGACGCGGCCGGCATACTCGCCGGTCCAGGTGCCTCCACTCGTCGCGATCGGCCCGTCAGCCGTCGGTATGGTCAGCAGGATGTCGGTCTGATGCTGGGCCGCCGCCGGGATCGCCGGGACGAGCAGGCACGACAGGATGACGATAGAAAGGCACCGCATGGGATCACCTCGCAACACGGGGGACACGATTCACTGGGCGGGCTTGGCAAACTCGAAACCGGTTTCGACCCACTCGCCGATCTGCGACTCGGGGATGAGCTCGACGTGGCCGTCGGCGTAGGCGAAATGGGCCCCTTCGCCATGCCGGGCCAGTTGGATTTCGGCGGCGATGTCACGGAGCACGCGGTCGTTCCGGCGGCCGTACCAGCGGAACCAATCGGGCGAATGGGTGTGGTCGAAGTGGCTGCTGCGGAGCTCGGCGAGTTGCCGAGTGCGATCGCCCAGGACCGCCGGATCGGAGAACTTTTCAAACAGCATCACCGTCTTGGACCGGGCCCCGATCCGGTTGAGGTTGTTGATCCCCTTGGAGCCGGAGAAGGAATCGTCGAACGACAGGTAGCCGTTGGCGATGTAGCTGGTCTGGGGCGTGAACCGTTTCTCCAGATCGGGATGCAGCGGGTCGGCGTAGTCTTCGCCGCTGCCGGGCAGGCCGTTGAGCCGGAGGCCGGCCAGCGGATCGTCGGGGCACATCCGGATCACATCGACGCTCTCGATGAAGGGCGCGAGCTGCTCGATCCAGTGCAGGTGATCCGCTTCTTCGGCCGTATGGCTGCGGGAGGGAAACCGCCCCCGGTGGGCGTCGGCGTAGATCACGATGCCGAGGGCCACCTGGCGGATGTTGTTGGCGCATTGCGTGCGGCGGGCGGCGGCCCGGACGCTCTGCACGGCCGGCAAGAGGAGACCGATCAGCGTGGCAATGATCGCGATGACGACCAGCAGCTCCACCAGTGTGAAGCCAGGATGCCTGGTGAAGCCGCGACGCATGCGGTGACGGAAGCAGGAGGAATGCATTGGAATGGCAGCGACGCGAGCCAATCCCGGAGCCGTCGACCAGACGCGAATCAGCCACTCGGACCCTGCACGAGGCAGGCCAGCAAGCCGGGGACCGCGTCGGGAGCAGACGCTACTGAACATACCCCGGGCCAGGCTCGAGGGCAGTTCTGCAAGACGCTCCAGATCAGCACGCGGTCACGAGCGGTCCTTGAAGGAAATGCCGGCCGTGAGCCGGCTACATGCAATACAGTCGCAATATAGCCGGGAGGCCTGAAGGTGGCAAGCGGATGGTCGGAGGGGTCAGCCGCGACCGGGCTCGCGGCCGTCCGCCAGCGGGATTACGGCAGGACCGGGCGGATTTCCCGGCCTGCTTCGTCCACCGGAAACAGGGCCTGCTCGGCAGCGAGGGCTGCTGTCATCTCTTTGACCATCCGGCGGAGTTCCGCCGGATGGTCGGCGGCGAGATCGTCCTTTTCAAACGGATCGCTGGCAAGATTGAAGAGCTCGCAGCGAGCCACCTCGCCGTCAGCGTCCGGACGGTCGGGCAGATAGTGGTAGATGAGCTTCCAGTCGCTGTCGCGGAATACCGTGAAATAGCCGCTGCGATGGTCGTGGGGGAAGTGCATCAGGAACCGGTCCGGGCGATCGTCGTTCGGGCCGCCGGCGAGCTGCGGGGCCAGATCGACGCCGTCGAGCGGTCGGCCGGCCGGTGGCTCGATCCCGGCAAGGGCGAGGATGGTCGGATAGAGATCCATCACGGTGCCCGGCTGCTGCTGGATCGCCCCCGCCGCGATCGGCAGCCGCTGCTGGCAGGGACGGTCGGGATTCGGCTCGGCCCAGGCGGCGATGAAGGGCACCCGCATCCCGCCTTCGTAGTGCGTGCCCTTCTTGCCCCGCAGCGGGAAGGAGCTGGTATGGCCGTGGGCCGGGCCGAGGGGAGCGTCGCTGCCGTTGTCGCCGAGGAACAAGATCAGCGTCTCGTCGGCGATCCCGAGCGCTTCGAGGTGATCGAGGATCTGGCCGAGCGATCGGTCCATGCCCTCGATCAACGTCGCGTAGGCCTGGGCCTGCTGCGATCGGCCGGAGTCGGCATAGTGGTCGGCGAAGCGGGGGTCGGACTGAAACGGCGCATGGACAGCGTAGTGGGCAAGGTCGAGAAAGAAGGGCTCGCCGGCGGCGACGGCCGCGTCGATCGCCGCCTCGGCCTCGCGGGTGAGCGCCTCGGAGAGGAAGGTATCGGTGCCGTGGTACTTCTCGAGGTCGGGTACCGCCCGCCCCTTGTTGCCGCGGATCGCTCCGTAGCCGTCTTGGCCGTAGTAGCTGCCGGGCTGGCCCCAGGAGCAGCCGGCGATGCTGACGTCGAAGCCGAGGTTGACGGGCCATTCCGAGGGTTCACCGATCGGACCGAAGTGGGCCTTGCCGACGAAGATCGTGCGGTAGCCGGCTCCTCGCAGCACCCCCGGCAGCGTCACGGCCGCATCCTGCACCCCCTCCCACCGCCAGGCGGGCGGGCCGAAGCGGCCACGGTTGTTGCCCTCGGAGCGGATCCACTGGGTGACCCGATGACGGGCAGCGTTCTGGCCGGTAAGCAGGGAGGTCCGGGTGGGGGAGCAGACGCTCATCGCGTAGAAGGTGCTGAAGCGGATCCCGCGGGCAGCCAGCCGCTCCATGGCGGGCGTCCGATAGAAGTCATTGAGCGGATACCGCTCGGGCTGGCCCGCGGCATCGACCATGAAGGGCACCGAGGTGTCGAGTGGCCCCATGTCGTCGACCAGGAAGACGATCACATTGGGGCGATCGGCTGCCGCGGCTTCGCCGGACATCACGAGCAGGAGGCCAAGAATACCGGTGACCAGCGGAGCGCAGATTCGTCGCAGCATGGGGCTCCTCAGTGTGTGAATCCAACTTCTCCCGCAGCGTACCTCCCTGGAGACCGCCTTGCATGGCCCGTCGGCGTAGACTGCAGGTGTCCGATGATTTCCAGCCGCTTTCCGGCAACACGGTCGGCCAGCAAAAGGCGGCAGCCTTTTTTCCACGGAGGTCCAGCCATGATCGAAATGATCCCCGATATGCCAGCCCATACGGTGGGCATGAAGCTCAGCGGCACGCTCCATGACGAAGACTACAAGACCTTTGTACCGATGGTCGACGAGGCGATTGCGGCGGCTGGAAAGACCCGGATTCTGGCCTGGTTTCACGACTTCCATGGCTGGGATGCCAAGGCCCTCTGGGATGACATCGCCTTTGCCACGACCCACTGCACGACGATCGAGCGGATCGCGTTGGTCGGCGAGAAGGCCTGGGAGAAGTGGATGGCGGCAGTCTGCAAGCCCTTCACGATGGCCACGGTCCGCAGTTTCGATGCCTCCGACCTCGAGGCGGCCAAGGCCTGGCTTGCGGGCGATTAAATCGCGCGATCGCTGCCGCAGTCCGCACGCTCAGTCGGCGGCGAGGCGGGTGAGGAGCCGGCGTGTGTTGGTCAGATCCCGCTGCCATTGGTGATTGTTTGGAGCGGCCGTCGTCAACGCGACCAGGATCTCGGCTGCCGCCTCGAGGTGCTCCCGGGCGGCGGCTGTGTTGCCGGCGCGGCTGGCCGTCCCACCGAGCTTCTGGAGGGCGACGGCCAGATCCCGTCGCCAGTCGAGGTTATCGGGCTCGATCGCCGTCAGTCGCCGCATGATCGCCTCGAGCACCGCGAACTCCCGGATCGCCCCGGAGAGGTCGTCGTTGACGAGGGCGAGTTCGCCGAGACGGTCGATAATGCCGGCGAGATCCCATTCGCGGGTCGGATCGTCCGGCGCGAGCATCACGAGCCGTTCCCGGATGGCCCGTGAGGTCTCGAAGTGGCGGCGGGCGACGCCGGTATCGCCGGCATCGGCGGCGAGCATCCCGAGTTTCTGGTGGCTCACCGAGAGGTCGCGTTGCCATTCGAGGCTTTTCGGAGTCTCGGCGGCCAGGGCTTCGGCGATGGCCAATGCCTCCTCGTACGCGGCCTTCGCCTTGAGCGGCCGGCCGCCCGCCCGCTCGAGGTCGCCGATGTTGTTCAAGAAGACCTCGTGCCTCCGCCGCTGCTCGGGCGTCGGCTCTTCGAGGCCGGCGTCGGCCAGGGCCGAGCGTTCGGTGTGATAGCGGGCGAGCTGGTCGAGCACGCCTGCCATCAACTCGGGCCGTCCCAGGTCGGCGAACTCGTCGCGGAGGTTGAACGTCATGAAGCGGACGAGTTCTTCAGCGGCGGCCCGGCCGCGTTCGGCCCGTTCCGTGGCCCGCGTTGCCTCAGCCCGCTGCTGCTCGGCCAGCTGTCGCTGCTGTTCGGCCCGGATGGCAAAAGCGGCGATCGCGACCGCGGCCACGACCACAGCGAGCAGGCTGGCCAGGGCTGCGGCGGCAGCCGCCCGGTGCCGCCGGGCCAGCCGACGCAGCCCTTCGACAAATCCGGGCGGGCTGGCGTGAACGGCCCGGCCCTCGAGGAACCGCTCGACGTCGTCGGCCAGCTCGAGGGCGCTTGAATACCGTCGCTCGGGGTCGCATTCCAGGCACGTGCGGGCGATGGCCTCGACCTCGACAGGAATCCTGCGATCGAGCGATCGCAGGGAGGCCGGTTCCTCGTCGTGCACAATCCGGATCGCCTCAGGCACCGGCTTGTGGCGGAGATCATGGGGCAGCCGCCCAGTGAGCAGTTCCGTCAGCAACACGCCAAGGGCGTAGACGTCGGTGCGGATGTCGAGTTGGTCGAGGTCTCCCCGGAGCTGCTCGGGGCTCATGTAGGGGAGTGTGCCCACGAGCTGGCCGGCGTCGGTCTGCCGGGAGACGAGGCTCGCCTCGGCGTCGGTGGCCCGGGCGATCCCGAAGTCGATCACCCGGGGCCGGCCGACCAGCGGGCCGGAGCCGGCCACGAGGATGTTGCCCGGCTTGAGATCGCGATGGATCACGCCTCGCAGATGTGCCTGGGCTACCGCAGCGCAGACCTCCCGGAAGATCGCCAGCCGCTGCCGGAGCGGGAGCCGGTTGGCGGTGCAGGAGGAGACGATCGGGACCGCGTCGGGGATGAACTCCATCACGATCGCGGGCACGCGAAATCCGCGGACATCGTGGATGCCGACGCCGTGAATCCTGGCGATTCCGGGATGGTCCAGGCGGGCCAGCAGGCGGGCCTCGGCATCGAAGCGGCGAAGCAGCCCCGGCGAGACGACCGCTGCCCCGATCACCTTGACGGCCACCGTCCGCTCCCCGGCCGCCTGACCGGGTTGCTCAGGGAAGCCGATCCGCTGTCGTCCTTCATAGACCCGCCCCATCCCGCCGGCCGCGATCAGCCTCACAAGAGTGATGTCGCCGAGCACCTCGCCGAGAAGCGGATCGTCCCCCTCGCTGAGGGCGAGGCCAAAGTCCTCCTCCGCCTGCGAGAGTCGGGCGGTGTCGTCGAGATGCTCCGCGGCCGGCGTCTCGGCGGCGGACTCAGCGGCGGGCTTGGGACGAGCGTTCATGCGGGTCGCCGGTCATGCCAGCAGATCATGTCACTTGGCCGGGCTTCGTTCGCCCCCGGGGCGAGTCCTGTTTGTCACGGCAGGTGCGGTTGATGTGGCGGCGGGCTTGGAGCCTGCCAGGGTCTGACCGAAACCTTCGAGGCTTTGTGGTGATCCGGCCCGGTTTGCCCGGCTGGCAAACCCGGGCCCACGGTTTTGAACCCGCCTGCAGCAGCCGCCTGCAGCGTCGCACAGGATTCCAGGCGGATCCTCCCGTCCGGAGTATAAGGCAACCGGCAGGTTCGTTCGCGGCCGCATAGACTCGCGACACCGGGCTGATGGCTCACCGGCTGGGCGTCAGGCCCTACCATGCCGGCGATAGTTCCCCGATACGAGAGGCTCTGATGCGACACCTGGTCATCGTGCTCGGCGACCAGCTCGACCGCGGTAGCGCAGCCTTCGACGGCTTCGACGCCAGCCGGGATCGGGTCTGGATGGCCGAGGTTGCCGAGGAGTCGACCCACGTCTGGAC
>CALGAS010000137.1 GCA_937959175.1 uncultured bacterium
GGGCATTGGGGCCGCCCAGCCAGCCGCTGTCGCCGTAGACGACGGTCTCGGCGTTGCCGGCGTTGAAGGGGGTGAAAAAGCCGTTGTCCCAGCCGTTTTCCAGCACGGGATCGGCCACAGCGACGTCTCCCGCCAGCAGGGCCGCCACTGCCACGATTGTCAGCACGCGCATGCCTGATCAACCTCCCGAGGGCCCGCCTGGGTGGGATGATAGCCCGAATCTGCGGTAGCACCAAGCATCGGGCGGCCCGTCTGGCAGGTTGCGGCTGGCTTCCCGGGCCGGGTCAGGTATATTCCTGGCGTGCGTGGGCGGCGCACCGGTCTGGAATCTGCCGAATGGCCGGCCGGTTCCTGGATGACGGAGTCCATGGTTTCCCCGTCAGGATCGGGCATCATGAGGGTCGCCTCCCGAAACGATCGTGCCTTCACGCTCGTCGAGTTGCTGGTAGTGATCGCGATCATCGCCACCCTGATCGGGCTGCTCCTTCCGGCGGTGCAATCGGCCCGAGAATCAGCCCGCCGCACCGGCTGCGGCAACAACCTCCGCCAGATCGGCCTGGCGATGCAGGGGTACCACGACTCCCGGAAGCGGCTCCCGCCCGCGATCCTCGCCCGCGTCCAGAATCCCGCCATGCCCAAGTTTGGGCATCAGTTTGTCGGGGCGTTGGTCTTTCTGCTGCCCTTCCTGGAGGAAGACGACGTCTACGACGCCATCGCCGGCAGCCTCGATCTCTCGGTCGACCGCTACCCCGGGGGTGCGGCGGCCGGGTCGCTGCCGGTGCAGCCCTGGTGGACAAACATGACCGCCTTCCGGGCGGCGGAGACTCGGATTTCAGCCTTCCTCTGCCCGTCCGCCAATCCCTACGCCAACAAGCGGACCTACTCCAACCTCTACACCTATCCTGAGACCAACGTCGAGGGCTCCAACTGGCCAACGCCGATGCGGCAACTCGGCCGTACAAACTACGCCGCCTCAGCCGGCGGCTGCGGCAACCACACCCGGGCCGACTGGCAGAAGTATGCCGGCATGTTTTGGTCGCGGTCCCGCAATCGATTCCAGAACGTGCAGGACGGGCTGAGCAAGACCGTTGCCTTCGGCGAAGTGCTGGGGGGATACGATGGCAACGAGCTCGATTTCGCCTTCACCTGGATTGGCATGGGTGACATGCCTTCGGCCTGGGGGCTGCCGAGCCCGCTCAACCGGCCGCTCTGGTATCAGCACGGCTCCGAGCACCCAAGCGTGATCATGGTCGGCCTGGGTGATGCGGCGGTGAAAGCTCTCTCGGGAACGACCGACGAAGACGTGCTCCTCTTCATCACAGGCATGAGGGATGGCCATGCCGAGACAGGACTCTGAACGACGCGGCACGTTCGGCTCGAACGGGGGCCCGCCACAACCGCAACCCGCATCAATTTTCCATCCAGCCGGGCGGCGGCTGCTTCTCATTGGCCTGACGGTCCTGCCGTTGGCCGGCGGCTGCGGTCAATCGCCCGAGCCTCCCGAACCGCCGGCTGTCGACAATGTCACGCCACCGATGCCGAACCCCGCTCCTCAGCCCCCGCCGCTGCGGTCACCCCCTCAGTGAGCGGGAAGGGCGGCTAAACGAGAACCGGGTACGAGAACTGGGTATCGGGTATCCGGCTATACACCCGATGTCGTACGCCGGCGGCGAAGCAGGGCCCATCCAGCGAACGGGCCACTGCCCGCGAGCAGGGCCATCAGCCCAGGCTCGGGGACGGCAAACGTCGTGATCGCCTCGTCCGGCACGGAGTTGTACGCGTAGCCATGCAGCGTGATCGTCCCGTCGGTCTGCTGGGTGATGTCGATGAAGCCGTAGTGAATGTCGGCCCCATTGGCAAACTTCACTCCCAGCCCACCCCGCAAGGGAGTCCCTGAAATCCAGTTGCCAAAACTGCCGGACAGGGCGGTAAAGGAGGCGCCCCCGATGAAGTCGGAGGACGGGCCGACCGACGAGCCGGCCGGGAGGTAGGCGGGGTTGCTGGGAAAACTACCGGTTCCGGCTACCACCACATCGTTGCCGTCGGCAATGAATCCCTGCACGGCGACCTCGCCTGCCGCCGGCGTGTAACTGACGGTTCGCAGTTGGTACTGGCCGTCGACATACCCGGGAAACGAGTTGTCGGAGACGATCAGCGGCGTGCCGTTGGTCATCGTCAGCCAGATCCCGTCGTTGGCAAATCCTCCCGAGGGCGGCGGCGCCTGCGGCACCGTCGTGTACTGGGGGTCGGACGGCATGGCAAACGTGACGACCGCCGCCGAAGCAAGGTTCAGCGAGCAGGCCGCCAGACAGGCGGCGGCAACAAGCAGCAGATGGGCGAATCTCACAGCCAGACTCCTCACGAGAAGGGTTCCCCGGGTCCTGCCGAACGCTCGACAAGGTCACCGGACATTTCCTCGGGGCAGCCAGCCAGAGAACTCCGCCGATTCATCGCACGAAGCTGCCTCTCCGATTCGATCGGTGTGCAAATACCATGCCGTAGCCAACTCGCGCTCAATGAAGACGCCTAAACCATCGAGAAACCGATGAGAAACCGAATCCGAACAGACGCCTGCTCACAAATCCCCGCTTCACCGGCAGAGACACGTCGCTCATGATTTCCCAAGAATCGGGAAACGGGTTCACTGTTCGAGGGAATAAACCGCCCGCTGCGTTCACAATCACGGTGAATCTGTGAACGCCGTCGGGCCCACCGAGGGTCCGACATATCCCCAGACCAGCCGGATTTTGCTTGGTTGTTCCGTTTCGTGCAGCGGCCCATACTGCTGCTGGTTTTTCGCGAAGGTGGGCGGCCGACGCGAGGGCCGCGTTGTCGCGGCCCGTCCCATGCCGT
>CALGAS010000138.1 GCA_937959175.1 uncultured bacterium
GAGCAGCACGGCCCCGAGCGACCGCGGGGAGACCCCCATGGCGAGCAAGCGGGCGACCGCATCGGTCGCATCGCTCGCCTTGAGGCTGACCAGCACGAGCTTGCCCTCGCCGGCCAGCTTCACCAGTTCCACCACCAACTGCGGATCACGGACGTC
This sequence comes from uncultured bacterium, assembly GCA_937959175.1. Classification (GTDB taxonomy): domain Bacteria; phylum Planctomycetota; class Planctomycetia; order Pirellulales; family UBA1268; genus QWPN01. The sequence continues at coordinate 157 of CALGAS010000138.1, forward strand.
GCGCGCCACGATCGCCGAAGGATATTCCCGCAGAGCCTCGGCGAGGGCCGCGGTGGCCGGGACGCCGGTACGGGTGTCGAACGTCACCGGCTTGACGTTCTGGATCTCCCGGGCGGGACGGGCGGCATCCTCGAGCGAGACGAAGTCCCGCAGCAGCCGATCAGCTGCCTCGACCGCCATGTCGAAGGTTGTGGTCAGGCCCGAGCCAGCCGGGCCCGAAAACAGGATCAGACCCCGCTCAACAGCCAGGAGCTCCGCCAGCCGGGCGGCGATCGGCGCCGGCATACCGAGGTCGGCAAGCGTTTTGAAGGTTGCCGCCGGGGCCTCGATCTTGATGACGAGATGCTCGACCGGTTCCTTACCTGACGCGGACCGGATGGAAAGTTTGCAGTTGCGAGGCTTCCCGTCGACCAGGAGGGCAAACCGGCCGCCGCCGGCGGTGGCCTTCGCCGGCAGGCCACAGAGGGCCTTGAGGGCTGCCGCCATCGCCTCGCCAACACCGCGACTCGAGGGCACGGCATCGACCCACTTCTCCTTTTCCCGGCGGCTCTGCGGCGGCTGCCGTACCTTCGGCTTGCCCACCACACCGTCGACTTCCTGCCGGATCGTCGTCTCGGCGGCGATTTCGGCAGCCAGCGTGGTCGCCCTCGCCACCACGGCCGCCAGCAGCTGGCTGCGAGCCTCTTCGAAGCCGGGCAGGTCGCGGGCCGCAGCGAGCCGGGCGTCGTTTTCAGCCGAATCCTTGCCGCCGGCGGCTGCCAGCTCCACCGTCGGCAAGAGGTCGGCCTCGTTGAGCGGTTCGCTGATCTCGATCCCGATCGGTGCCAGGAGTCGGGCGAGGACGCGACGGGCGTGACCCGGGGTGAGGATCTGCTCGTTCGGCGAGACCTGCCGATTTCGTGCCACTGCGTAGATTCCCACGGGCACCAGCCAGGCCAGCAGCATCAGGGCCATGCTGGCGAGGACGGAGGGAATCCACCAGGCCAGCACCGCTGCCAGCGGCAGCGGCAGGCCGCAGACGGTGCTCCAAAACGCTGGACGGATGCCGCGCTTGGTCGCATCGCGAGACACCCAGTCGACGGTTCGGACCCAGGCCACCACCAGCAGCCACCAGCCAAGGGCCGGCAGCACCGCCAGCCCGCCGCCGGAGTCTCGCCAGTCGGCTCCTACCGGCGGCATCGGGGTGGGCCAGCCCTCATCCGCCCAAGCCGCCGCGGGAACGAGCAGATTGCCCGCCGGGACGATGAGGCCGATCGGCAGCCAGCGGCTCATCAGGACACTCCGATGCCCTTGAGGGCCATCGTCAGCGCCTCGCGGTTGGGGGCGATCTCGAGGGCATCCTTGCGATCGATGAGATCCTGATCGATGAGGCTCTTGAGGCTCATCGTGAAGTCCTGCATCCCGTCGCGGTGCGATTTGCGAATGTGCTCCGGAAGTTCGTCGTCGTCTCCCTCAAGCACCAGTTTTCGGACCATCACATCAAAGAACATGATCTCCACCGCCGGAACCCGGCTGACACCCAACTCCTTGGCCTTGGGTCCTTCGGCCTTGACGAGCTTCTGGGCCACGATCCCCTTCATGTTGTTGGCGATCGCGCTCCGCAGGGCGCCATGCATCTCCTCGGGAAAGAGATCGAGAATCCGCCCGATCGTGGTGGCGGCGCTGGAAGCGTGGATCGTGCCGAACACGAGGTGCCCTGTCTCGGCGGCGTGGATCGCCGTCATGAAGGTCTCCTCGTCCCGCATCTCGCCGACGAGAATGATGTCAGGGTCTTCGCGAACCGCATGCTTCATCCCGATGGCGAAGTCTTTGACGTCCTGGCCGATCTCGCGCTGGTTGATCAGGCACTTGTCTTCGGTGAAGACAAACTCGATCGGATCCTCGAGCGTGAGAATGTGCTTGCGATGATGCTGATTGATGTGCTGCAGCATCGAGGCGATCGTGGTGCTCTTGCCCGATCCCGTGACACCGGCCAGGAGGATCATCCCCTGGTCGTACTCGCAGAGTCTGCCAATCGCCGGGGGCAGATGAAGACCCTCGAAGTTGGGGATCGAGTTGTTGACGCGGCGGGCCACCAGCCCGAGCGAACCCTGCTGGGTCAGCAGATTGACGCGAAACCGCCAACGAACCCCGTCGATCGTGGCGATGTGGGCGAAGTCGCAGCCCCCGTCGACCTCGAGAATCCGCTGGGTTCGTTCGTTGAGCATCGGCAGGCAGAGCCGCCGCATCTGCTCGTCGTCCAGCGGCGGTGTCTTGAGCGGCTGCAGCGATCCCTTGACCCGGATGATCGGCGGCTGACCAACCTTGAGATGGAGGTCGCTGCCCTGGAACTTGACCAACGCCTGAAAAAAGCGATCGATCTCGAGCCGGCTGGAGTCCGACGAGGGGGTGGCAGCAGACGTTGGTGGGGCCGCGATATCGGCAGTTGACATGGGCGGGACGGGTTGGCGGGGATCGGTCAGCCTGAAGGCGGCCTTACCGGGATGCCGTGCTCCTGGAAGACCTGCTTTACATCCCGAATCGTACACTCTCCAAAGTGGAAGATACCAGCGGCAAGCGCTGCGTCAGCGCCTCCCTCCGAGACGGCGGCGGCCAGATGCTCGGGCCCGCCGGCCCCGCCGCTGGCGACCACCGGAATGCCGACGGCCCGGCTGACAGCGGCGGTGATCTCGAGGTCGTAGCCGTCGCGGGTGCCGTCGCGGTCCATGCAGGTGAGCACGATCTCACCGGCCCCCAGCGACTCGACCTTCTGGGCCCAGGCGACCGCCTCGAGGCCCGTGCCGACCCGTCCGCCGTTGACGAAGACCTCCCAGACCTCACGATTGTCCCGGATCACCCGTTTGGGATCGATGTTGACCACCGTCGCGCAGCTGCCGAGCCGGTCGGCCACCGCCGTGACCAGCTGGGGCGTCCGCACGGCAGCCGAGTTCATGCTCACTTTCTCCGCCCCCGCCTGGACCAGCTGGCAGGCGTCTCCGAGCGTGCGGATCCCGCCGCCGACCGTGAAGGGCATGAAGATCGCCTCGGAGACCCTGCGGACCATGTCGAGCACGATCTCGCGGCCCTCGTGGCTGGCCGTGATGTCAAGAAAGACGAGCTCGTCGGCCCCTTCAGCCTCATAGCGGGCCGCGACCGCGACCGGATCGCCGGCATCCACGAGCTCGAGGAACTTGGTGCCCTTGACGACCCTGCCGCGGTCGACGTCGAGGCAGGGAATGATCCGTTTGGCAAGCATCTCAGGATCCCGACCCGGCGAGTCGCCCCTCGTCAGGGCTCGAGGCGGTCGCGTAGAGCCGCCGGGGGATGCGGCCGGCGAGAAAGGCGTCGCGGCCGGCCCGGCAGGCATCCCGCATGGCAGAGGCCATCCGGAGCGGATCGGCCGCCTGGGCGATCGCCGTGTTGAGCAGCACGCCATCGACGCCAAGTTCCATCGCCGCCGCGACGTCGCTGGCAGTGCCGACACCGGCATCGACAATCACCGGGTAGGCAGGATCGCCATCCTTGAGATACTCGAGGCAGATCCGCAGGTTGTTGGCGTTGAGAATCCCCTGACCCGAACCGATCGGGCTGCCGGCCGGCATCACGGCGGCAGCCCCAAGCTGCTTGAGCCGCCGGGCCACCACCGGATCATCGCTGGTGTAGACCAAGACGGTGAATCCATCGGCCACCAGTTGCTCGGTGGCAGCCAGGGTGCCGACCGGATCGGGCAGGAGCGTCTGCCGGTCACCGAGCACCTCGAGCTTCACCCAATCGGCCGAGTCGCTCCCCATGTCGCGGAGCAGCTCCCGGCCCAGACGGGCCACCCGCACCGCCTCGCCGGCCGTGAAGCAGCCGGCGGTGTTGGGAAGCAGGCGGTAGCGCGCGGCGTCGAGATGGTCGAGGATGTTCTCCCCGGCGGCGTTGAGGAGCCGATCCCGCCGGACGGCCACCGTCACGCAATCGGTCCCGGAGCAATCGAGGCAGTGGGCCATCTCGGCGTAGGTGGCATATTTGCCGGTGCCGACGACGAGCCGGCTCTCCAGCCGCACGTCTCCGACCACCAGCGGCGGGTCGACCGCCAGTCGCTGCCCGGCATGATCAGTCGCCGCGTCGCTCACTTCAGCCACCACCCACGAAGGTCACAAGTTCGATTCGCTCACCACCGCAGAGCCGGACCTTGGCCAGTCGGCTGCGAGGCACAACCTCGCCATCAACCTCGACTGCCAGCGGACGGCCTGCAAGCCCCGCTTCCTCGATGAGGACCGCGAGCGATCCGTCTCGGGGCAGCGGCTGCGGCTGGCCATTGACCGTGATCACCGGCGGCTCGCCGGCTCCGCCGCTCACGGCACCCGCGGGCCGCCGCCCCGCGGCCGCGCGATGTCGAGTGGAATCAGTTCGGCAATGGCGGCCTTGCCGGCCGTCGACTGCTGGGGCGACCAGGGAATGCCGTAGGCCACGGTGACGCCCGTCGAACCATCAGTCACGTAGAGCACGGACTGAGCCATCCGGTTTCCGGAGTTGCCCCCGAAGGATGCCCGGCCGGGCACGATCAGAAACCGCGGATTCTGTACCTGCCCCGGCTTGAAACCCAGATCCTTCAAGACGTTGTACCGGTAGGTGGTCATGAACTTCGCCGTGTTCGGGTTGAGCACACCGCCGGTGAGATCGCCCGTCTCGAAGTCGAGCATGAAGAAGCCTTCCATGCTCATGTCGATCGGTGCTGTGCAGACGGCAAACGTCTCATCGGAGAGCGTCGACATCGCCTGGACCCGGGGCCAGGAGGCCACCGGCAGTCGACCTGGCATCATGCTCCCGGCCAGAAACGCGATGGCCGCAACCAGCATCGCGCCGGCCGGAGCGAGCATCCTCTTGAGCGACACGTTTGAAGACATGCAACGGGGCTCCCTGGTTGAAGTGTTTTGCGCTGGCAAACGCCGCGGTGAAACCCGCAGGCCCTGCGCCATGGGGAGCAGCCTACCGCCCCCGGCGGGGCGGGGCTACTCGCTTGCCTCCGGCTGCGATGCCGGCTCTCCGGCTGCCTGGATCACGGCAATCCGAAACTTGCCGATCGCATGGGTGCCGTCGGAATACTGCTGATCGAGGGTGATTGCCAGCGGTCCGCCCGGCGGGAGCATCACGTCGTCAGGCAGCCGGAAGGTCGCCGTATGGGCCTTGCCGCTGCCTTGGCTGATGCCCCAACCGGTCTCGGGATTCGCGTCGATCGCTCCGGCGACACCATAGTTGGGCTGTTCGAAGGTCGCCGTGCCTGAGGCAACCGGCACGGCTGTCGGCGTCTCCGGCGTGCCAGGCTGACCGTGTGCCAGGCCGAACGTGCTGAGCACGAAGTTGCCGTTGGCGGCCCGGCCTGGTCCCTGGGAAGGGAGGCTCGGATCGGGCAAGACCTCGAGCTGGAATGCTTCCACGCGAGGCCCGGGCGGGATCGTGGCCGTGAGGGTGTAGGTGTCTTTGGCGAGCGGCCCGGTCACCAGCACGGTGCCGTCCTTGTCAATCGTCGCCGTCGCGCCGGCCGTGCTCGTGAACGCGGCGGGGACGATCACGGCGATGGTCGGCTTCGGGGGGGGCGGAGGCGGTGGTGGCAGTAGTTTGGGGGCCGGCAAGGGCACGAGCTTCGGCCCGGCGTGCGTCCCTGCGAACAGGGATTCGCCATCGGGCGTGAAGGCGACGCACCAGACGCTCGAGTCCAAGACTTCCGGGCCCTCCTGGCCCCGCTGCACGGCCACATCCCAGAGCCTGATCGCGCCATCGAGGCTGCCGCTGGCCAGGCGGCCGCCGTCGGCTGAAAAGGCCAGGCTCGTCGCCCAGTCTTTGTGGCCGGCAAGCGTTGCAGCCGCCTTGGCGTCGGCAGTCGTCCAGAGCCGCACCGTCCGATCGGCACCGCAGCTGGCGAGCGTCTGCCCGTTCGGTGAATAGGCCACCGCCCAGACGGCATCGCCATGCCCCTCAAGCCGGGCCTGCTCGGCCCCGCTGGCCAACTCCCAGAGCTTGATCACCTTGTCGCTGCCGCCGCTGGCAAGCGTCTTTCCGTCTGGGGAAAAGGCGATGCACGTGGCCGCTCCGTCGTGGGCGGCGATGGTCTTGACCTCGGCTCCGCTCGCCGGATCCCAGAGCACGACGCTGCCATCCTCTCCGGCTGTGGCCAGCCGGCTGCCATCGGGTGAAAAGGCGAGGGCCCGGACCCAGCCCTTGTGCTTGACCAGATCGTGCCTCACGGTGCGGTCGGCGAGATTCCAGACCTTCACCAGCCCGTCGTAGCCGGCGGTCGCGGCCAGATTCCCGTCAGGTGCGATCGCGACGGCCCAGACCGCCGTCGGATGGCCCTCGAGGGCGGCGAGCCTCGTACCATCGGCGGCGTTCCAGGCCACCACGTCGCCACTGCGATAGAGGAGACTCTCGCCGCCCGCTGTCAGCAGGAGTTTGCCATCGGCCGCGTAGTCGGCGGCAATCACCCAGCGGGTAAAATCGGTCAGCGTGTCGGCGGCAGCCGGCTCGACCGGGGCGGATGCGGAGTCGTCACCGCGGCTGCTGACGGTCAGGGAGGCGATCGCCACGGCGGCGATGAGATACCGCAGGCTGATGATGATCTGCATCGGAAGAGGCTCCAGGAAGAGGGCTGACGGTTCGAAACTGGCAACGCGCTGACCATCTGAGGCAACGGAAGAAGCGACCTCTCCTTCCGCTCCCTCGCGAAGACCAGATTATAGTGAATCGAGTCAGCCGCTACCGGCACGGTCCGCGGTGTCCAAACACGCTTGCCGGGTGCCGTCTGGGGCGGCACCAATACCCTCGAGAGGTTCTTGCCGATGACCGCCAAGCGTTCCTCGTCTTCCAAAAAATCAGGCAGCCGGGCCGTGCTCGTGGCCAGCGGCGACCTCCGCGAAGAGGCCAACCGGGTCTGCTGGCCAGCGCAGCGGGCGATGGAGGCCGACTTGACGACGGCCTTTCGCCGGGCTGGATGGAAGCTGGAACGGGGCCATGCTCCGTCCCGCACCCGGGGCCACGGCTTCATCGCCAGTGCCCGGGAGGGTCTCGACGTGTTCGCGGGGATCGACCCCGATGTTCCCCTGGTCGTGGCCGAGGCCGTCTGGCAGTACTCCAATCATGTCCTGCCGGGGCTGACGAGCCACCGGGGGCCGACCTTGACTGTCGCCAACTGGTCGGGCCAGTGGCCGGGCCTCGTCGGGATGCTCAACCTCAACGGCTCACTCACCAAGTCAGGCGTGCCCTATGCAACCCTCTGGGCCGACGACTTTGCCAGTCCTTCCTTTGCCCGCCACCTGACTGCCTGGCTCGAGACGCGGGCCGTCCACCACGACACGAGCCATGTCGTGCCGGCCAGGCAGGTCCGGATCCCACCCCAGGTGCAGAAGATCGCCGCCTCGCTCGCCACCGACCTCTTGCGAAAGAAGGCGCTGATGGGAGTCTTCGACGAGGGCTGCATGGGGATGGAAAACGCGATCATTCCCGATCGGCTCCTCCACGCGACCGGCGTCTTCAAGGAACGGCTCAGTCAAAGTGCGCTCTATCACGAGACGATGCGAGTCTCCGAGCGGGAGGCCCGCGACGTCTTCCGCTGGCTCGAGAAGGCCGGGATGCGGTTCCACTTCGGCCGCGACGAGGCGACCGAACTGACCCGGCAGCAGGTGCTGCTGCAGTGCCGGATGTATGTGGCCGCCCTGCGGATCGCCGCTCGCTACGGCTGCGATCTGATCGGAATCCAGTATCAGCAGGGCCTCAAGGACCTCCTGCCGGCCAGCGACCTGGTCGAGGGCATGCTCAACGACTCGAAGCGACCGCCCGTCACGGCCGAGGGCTCGTCGCGGGTGCTCTTCCGCGGCCGGCCGCTGGTGCACTTCAACGAGGTCGACGAGTGTGCCGGGCTTGACGGCCTCCTCACGCAGCGGGTCCATGAGGCGCTCGGCGAGCCGGTCGAGAACACGCTTCACGACATCCGCTGGGGCGACTGGGACCAGTCGGGCACGACCGACCAATGGGTCTGGGTGTTCGAGATTTCCGGAGGCGCTCCGCCGAGCCACTTTAGCGGCGGCTGGAAGGGGGCCGAGGGCTTCCGGCAGCCCCCGATGTACTTCCGGCTCGGCGGCAGCACCCTGGCGGGCGTGAGCCGGCCGGGAGAGATCGTCTGGAGCCGGATCTGGGTCGACGGCCGGGGCGGCTCGGAGAAGCTCTGCATGGACATCGGGCGGGCCGGTGTGGTCGCCCTGCCGGAGGCGGAGACCAGGCGGCGGCTCGAGGCCACCACGCCGCAGTGGCC
>CALGAS010000139.1 GCA_937959175.1 uncultured bacterium
CGCCTTGTCGACCGCGTCGGGGCCGATCACCAGGCCCACGCCCCTGGTGACCATCTGCTGTTCCGCCCAGTGATTGACGGCGACGCCCCCGATGCAGCACCAAGGCACGTCAGCCCGCTCGAGGCAGTCGACGAGCCGCATGACGTCGTCCGTGCCACCGGACGTCTGCCAATCAAAGAACTGCTTGCCGGTCATGCCTTCCCTTAGCCTTTCCGCGATTGTAGCAGCGGCGCCATCGAGGCTTGCGCGGGATGGGGGCTTGGGATGGCCAGGCGGCCCGCCGTCCCGGCGGTTGATGTGCAGGGGTTGGTTGGTTGTGACCGCGGATTGGGCGGGTTGGTTGTGAGCGCCGGGCGGTCATCGGGGATTGGGCGGCTCAACGGTCCGCCGTCCCCCCGGCTCGCGCCGGGGGGCTTCTATGGGGCTGGCTCCGAGCGAAAATGGGGACTGGCTCCGAGCGCAGCGAGCTGCCTGTCCCCATTTTCGGAAACGTGCGGCAGTTGCTCATCCGCCGGGGACGCCGCCGGCTCTGGCGGGCTAGACTTGGGTATTCCCAGTCCTGGATTAGCCGTGATGCCACCCGCCTCTGCGGCCACTGCCGCCAGCCTCGTCCGCCCCGCGATTGCGACCCTCGCCGGCTACGTGCCGGGCGAGCAGCCGCAGGCGGGCAAGTGGATCAAGCTCAACACCAACGAGAATCCCTACCCGCCTTCCCCGGCGGTGGCCCGGGCGATCGCCGCCGCCGCCGAGGGACGGTCGCTCGCGAAGTATCCCGACCCGCTGGCGACCGTCTTCCGGGTGCGGGCCGCCGAGGTCCTCGGCGTCGATCCCGATTGGATCATCTGCGGCAACGGCTCCGATGATCTGCTGACGATTCTCGTGCGGTCGTTTGTCGGGGAAGGGGAGCGGCTGCGGATCACCTACCCGTCCTACATCCTCTACCGCACGCTCGCCGGGATTCAGGGGGCCGACTGCGAGGAGGTGATGTACGAGCGGGACTGGTCGCTGCCCGAGGCGTTCGTATCGCCGCGGGACAGGCTCCGGCTCGCCTTCCTCGCCAATCCCAACAGCCCCTCGGGGACGCTGATCGCTCCCGAGCAGGTCGCGGAGTTTGCCGACCGGCTTCCATGTCCGCTGGTCGTCGACGAGGCCTACGGCGACTTCGCCGAGGCCGACTGCCTCGAGCTCGTCAGGCGGTGCGAGCGGGTGATTGTCAGTCGGTCGCTCTCCAAGTCGTACGCCCTGGCCGGCCTCCGCTTCGGCTTCGCCGTCGCCCGCCCCGAGATCATCGCCGAGCTCCGCAAGGTCAAAGATTCCTACAACTGCGACGCCCTCGCGATCGCGGCGGCCACCGCGGCGATCGACGACCAGGCCTGGCTGGCGGAGAACCAGCGGGCGATCCGGGCCACCCGCCGTCGGCTCACCGACGCGATGCGGGCCCTCGGCTTCGATACGACCGAGAGCCAGACCAACTTCGTCTGGTGTACCCACGCCGAGCGGCCGCTGCGGCCGATCTTCGAGGCCCTCAAGGCCCGCGGCATCCTGATCCGATTCATGGAGTACCCCGGCTGGGGCGACGGCCTCCGGATCACCGTCGGCACCGACGCGGAAATCGACGCCTTCCTGGCGGTCATGAAGACCCTCTGAGACCCACGCCATGCCCCGCACCGCCACCGTCAGCCGCACCACCAACGAGACCGACATCCGGCTCTCGCTCGATCTCGACGGCAGCGGCCGGGCCGAGATCAACACCGGCGTCGGCTTCTTCGACCACATGCTGACGCTCCTGGCGGGCCACTCGCTCTTCGACCTCACGGTCACCTGCACCGGCGACACCCACGTCGACGGCCACCACACCGTCGAGGACGTCGGCCGGGCGCTCGGCTTCGCCGTGGCCGAGGCCCTCGGCGACCGCCGGGGCATCGGCCGCTACGGCCACTGCATCCTCCCGATGGACGAGGCCCTCGTGACGGCCGCCGTCGATCTCGGTGGCCGGTCGGCCTGCGTGCTGGCGGCGGAGTTTCCGGTGCCGGTGATCGGCAGCTTCGACGCCCAGCTCGTCGAGGTCTTCTGGGAGAGCTTCGCCGCCACAGCCGGGGCGAACGTCCACGCCGTGCTCCATCACGGCCGCAACGGCCACCACATCGCCGAGGCCGTCTTCAAGGGGCTGGCCCGCTCGCTGCGGATGGCGGTCGAGCCCGATCCCCGTCAGCCCGGGATCCCGAGCACCAAGGGCACGCTCACGCAGTCGTGAGGCGGGGCCGAGGGACCGGGAAAGCCCCGCGAGGGGTTTGGTTGTGAACGCGGTTTGGGCGGGTT
>CALGAS010000140.1 GCA_937959175.1 uncultured bacterium
TCGCCCGGAGAGAGTACAGCTGATTCCTTCTGCAGGCCAACTGGGTCGGGCGGGGCCTTACGGGGGCTTAGGACAGGATGCCCCCGATCACGTGGCCGTGAACGTCGGTGAGCCGGCGGTCGATACCATTATTCCGCCAGGTGAGCTTCGTGTGGTCGATGCCGAGGAGCTTCATCACCGTGGCATGCACGTCGTGCACGGTCGTGGGGTGGTCGCGGTCGAGCGGCTTGTAGCCCCAGTGATCGCTCTCGCCGCAGGTGACGCCCCCCTTGATGCCGCCGCCGCAGAGCCAGTTGGTGAACACGAAGGGGTTGTGGTCGCGGCCCTTGCCCCCCTGCGAACTCGGCATCCGGCCGAACTCCGTCGTCCAGAGCACGAGCGTGTCGTCCAAGAGGCCCCGCTGGTCGAGATCCTGGATCAAGGCCGCCGCCCCCCGGGCCATGCCGGTGGCAAGCGGGCCGTGATCCCGCTCGACGTCCTCGTGGCTGTCCCAGTTGCGGCGGGGGAAACCGTTGTCGTTGCCGCTCCAGACCTGCACGAACCGCACGCCCCGCTCCAGCAGCCGGCGGGCGGCGAGGCACCGCAGGCCGAAGTGGTGCGTCTCCTCCTCGGCATTGATGTGGCTCGGCCAGCTCGTGCGGCCGAGTTGCACGCCGTACAGCTTCAGGATGTGCTCCGGTTCGTCGGCGAGCCCTAGGGCCTCGGGCGCGGCCAGCTGCATCCGCGCGGCGAGTTCGTAGCTCTCGATCCGGGCGTCGAGCCGGTCGTCGCCGCCGCGGCCGTCGCGATGGCGGCGATTGAGCGCCGCCAGCACCGCCCGAGCCTCCGCATCGGCCTCGGGCGTGACGTACGCCGCCGAACGATGGGGTCGGAGGTCGGCCACCGGCTCCTCGGCTGCCGGCTGGACGACCGTGCCGCTGTACTGCGCCGGCAGGAAGCCGGCATCCCAGTTCTTCACCCCGTTGGAGGCGTAACCGCGCTGGTCGGGGAGCACGACGAACGTCGGCAGATTGTCGTTCATCGAGCCGAGGGCGTAGCTCACCCAGCAGCCCGCACCGGGAAACCCGGGCAGCACGAACCCCGTGGTCTGGAGGAGCGTGGCCGCCGAGTGCACGCCCGACGTGCTGACCATGTTGTGGATGAACGCCATCCGGTCGACCACGTCGCCGAGCGCCGCCACCGGCTCCGAGAGCAGCTTCCCGCAGCCGCCGTAGGGCTTGAAATCCCAGATCGGTTTGAGCCAAGGGCCAAGGCCGTTTTGAAACGCCTCGACGTGCTCGCCGAAGTCGCTCGGCTTCCCGTGCTGCCGCACGAGTTCGGGCTTGTAGTCGAAGAGATCAATGTGGCTGGCAGCCCCGGCGCTGAACAGCTGCACCACCCGCTTGACCCGCGGCGGATAGACGCAGGCCGGGTGGGCTGCAGCCGAACCGGCTGACGCCGCCGCGTCTCGCTCGCCCGCGAGCATCGCGGCCAGGGCCAGCGACCCGAACCCACTGCCGGAGCGGGCCAGAAAGTCACGACGAGTGAAGGCTGAATGCATGGCGTCAATCCACGAAGGAAAACTCGTTGAGGTTCAGGATCGCGCGGCAGGTGTTGGCCAGGCCGTGGGTTTCCGTGAGCGAGACGAGGGCTGCACGCTCGTCGGCCGTGGCCGGCCGGCCGAGGGCGAGCCGGATCGCACGCTCGACCTGGCTGGCCGCGTCGCCGCCGGCCTCCCGCTCCACGCGGGCCGCGAAGTGGCGGGCCTGCGTGGTCATGAAGCCGTTGTTCAGAAGCGCGAGCGCCTGGAGAGCCGAGATGCTCTGGTTGCGTTTTTCAACCCGCATCGACGGGTCGGCGCAATCGAGCACCGTCATGAACGGCTGCGTCTGGCTGCGGACGATGAACCGGTAGATCCCGCGCCGCCAGGTGGACGTGTCTTCCGGGTCGGCGAGGTCGTAGCGATAGTGGGGCGAGTGCTGCGGATGCTCGATCTTGAAATCCTGCCAGCCCGGTCCGCCCATCGTGAGGTCGAGCGTGCCCGCCACCGCGAGCACGGCGTCGCGGACCGCCTCGGCTTCGAGCTTCCGCCGGTTCTGCCGCCAGAGGAACTGGTTGCCCGAATCGATGGCCGCAAACTGCGTGACGTTCGCCGCCGACTGGCGGTAGGTGGCGGAGTTGACGATCAGCCGGTGGAGCGGCTTGAGCCGTCCGCCGCCGTCACGAAACTCCGCCGCCAGCCAGTCGAGCAGTTCCGGATGCGTGGGAGGCGAGCCCATCTCGCCGAAGTCGCTCGGCGTGGCGACGATTCCCTGCCCGAAGTGGTAGTGCCAGATCCGATTGACGATGCTCCGCCACGTGAGCGGATTCTTCGGATCGACGAGCCAACGGGCGAGGGCCACGCGGCGGTCGCCCTCGGCGTGGTCGGGCGGGAGCTCAAATCGGCTCTCGAGCGCCTCGACGAGGGCGAGCCCGCCGGGGCCGACCTCGTACGTGGGCGAGAGCACGTTGCCCCGGGAGAGGACGTGGATCGGCCGAGGTTTGCCGCCCCGCTGCCGGGCCGTCGCGGCGTAGACCGTCCGCATGGCGGGGAGCTGCTTCCGTTCCGCCTCGACCGCCTCGAGGTCGGCCTTCACCTCCGCCAGCTCCGCCACGACCTTTTCGTCGCGGGTTTCGGCCAGCAGCGCCTCCCGCTCCGCCTTGAGCGTGGCCAGCTCGTCCGTCGCGACGTGCGGGCTTTGGCCGTCCACCACGTTCTTCCGCTGCCACCGCGGCGGAGCCTCGATCGAATCGAGCGACGTCACGACCGACCCGGCCGCCACGTCCTTGCCGTCAGCCGCCGTCACCCGCACCTCGGCGAGGGCGAAGATAAAGTCGTTCTTCCGCGGAGCGAGCGTGG
>CALGAS010000141.1 GCA_937959175.1 uncultured bacterium
AGGCCGGCAGCGGGGCGTCGGTCAGCAGGCGGGCACTGAAGGGCCCGGCGTTCATCGCTCCGATGCCCCGGGCCTTGAGGAAGGGGAGCGTCTCATCGGCGAAGCGGGTGTTTTGCAGCGTGTATTGGTTGTAGCTGAGCACGCAGTCGACCTCGGCCTGCTCGCCGATGAAGCGGAAGATCTTCTGCGGGTAGCCCGAGACGCCGACGAACCGCACCTTGCCGGCGGCCTGGGCCTTGCGGAGCGCCGGCAGCGTCTCGTCGACGATCTGCTGCATCGGCACAAACTCGATGTCGTGGCACAGCGCGATGTCGAGATGGTCGGTGTTCAGGCGGTGGAGGGAGACGTCGATGCTCTCCGCCACGCGGAGGGCGGAGAAGTCGAAGTGGCTCAGGTCGTAGCGGCCGAGCTTCGTGCAGAGGAGATAGGCGTCGCGGGGAATGTCTCGCAGGGCCAGGCCGAGGAGCACCTCGCTCATCCCACGGCCGTAGAAGGGGCTCGTGTCGATCAGCCGCAGCCCGCAGTCGAGCGCGGTCCGCACGCTGCCCAGGGCCTCCTCGAGGGTCACCCGGCGAAACTCCTGGCCGAGCGAGGAGGCCCCGAAGGCGAGGATGGGAACCTCCAGGCCGGTCGTTCCCAGCGGGCGGGTCTGCATGACGGGCTTTCACAAAGGGCAGGGGAGGGCGGTCGGGGTCAGGAAAACGTCCGGCAGCCAACGGTCAGCAGCAGGTTGGCCCAGGGCTGCGTGTCGGCCGTCTGGATCGTGAGCACATGGTCGGCGGAGGCGACGGCCTCGTAGAAGTCCCACTTCACGATTGGCACGAGTTCGCAGGGGCTGCCAGCCTGCGTGAGGATCCGGCGGTAGTCGGCCCAGACCGGCGGATCGCCGGGCGTGGCGGCGGCGTAGGGATCGTCGCGGTCGATGCCCATCGTGCGAACCTCATCGATCCGCACGGTGGCGAGGATCGCCTCGAAGACCTGGGCCACCGTCGGCACGCCGGGGCTGAGTTGCAGCGAGATCAGCTCGGCCCGCGGGCCCCGCTTGTTGCTGGCCGGGTAGTTGCCGTCGGCGATCAGCACCGTGGAGTGGTGCCCGGCGGTGGCCAAGACCCGGAGGATGTCGGGGTGGAGCAGGGGGGTGTTGAGCATCGGTGGAAGAAACTCCGTGGCGGTGGTGTGAACGTGGTGGGTTGGCGGGGCTAAGTCAGCATTAGCGGCGGGCGGCGAGCGCGAGAAAGCTGCCAATGCTGGCCGAGGCCGCCTCCCGGGCGGTGGGCAGCGGGAAAATCTCGGCCGAGAGGTAGCCGCGGTAGCGAATCGACTCAAGCGCAGCCACGATCGGCGGGGCCTGGGTGTGGCCCATCCCGATCGCCCGGCGGTTGGAGTCGGCCCAGTGTACGTGGCCGAGGTGCTGGGCCACCTCCCGCAGCGTGGCGGCGAGGTCGACTTCTTCGATGTTCATGTGAAAGAGATCGCAGAGCAGCCGCACATGCCGCAGCCGGTGC
>CALGAS010000142.1 GCA_937959175.1 uncultured bacterium
CGGGGGCAACAACCTTCTGGAAGGCCTCGTTCACCCCGCCCGCGTCAGCGTGCCGCTCGAGGCCGGCCAGGGCCGCGATCCGCGCGGCAAGGGGGAGATCGGCATTCCCGGTCGCCTCGGCCAGCGTTGGCATGCTGCCCGGCCAGGGTTTGCGATCTGCTCCTTCCAGTTCGCCTGCCAGCAGCATCGCGTTCACGGTCAGCAGCGGATCCCGATCTGCGTCGTCGGCCAGGGCTTCGGCATAGGCGAGGATTCGCGAGTTCACCGCTTCGAAAATCGACGGATCTTTCGCGCCTCGAAGAGCAAGCTCGCAAATCCGCTGGCGGACTTCCGCGATGCTCGCCCGATTGGTCTCGAGTTCCAGTTGCGGCAGCATGACACGTTCGAGAAACGCCCGCTCTGTCACCTCGAAGGAACCTGCCCGCAGCGCATCGCCGTAGTCGCGGGTCTCGGCCGCGGTTTCAACTTGTGACCAGGATTCATAGTCGGCTCCGGTGGCCGGTGGCAGCGATGTCGCCAAGGCGAGGATGACCGCGGCAGACATGGAAACGGCCGGCATGCCGGCGGCGGGTGACGAACGCATGGGTGAGTACCGGACGATGAGGGGAGAAAGCGGCTGGCCGGCTAGCGGCCGCGACGAGGCGGTAGATCCCGATCCCGATTGCCGTCACGACGGTCGGGCTTGCCGTCGTCGGGTTCCTTTGTGCCGGGTTTGAAAAGGGTGGAGGCGTATTGCTCGACCTGGGGTTCCATGTCGGCAGCCGACACAAATTCAAAACTTCCGTCAGAACGCAGGAAGAGCATCTCGAGCGGAGGCGGGGGGGTGCGGGTGCGAAGGTCGGCCCGATCGTCCTGCGGCCCATGCACGTCCAGGAGAACCCGATCGGTCGTCACTCGTTCACCGTAAAAGCGGGTGTTGCCGGGCGAGTTGAGTTCCATATCGACGTTCGCGAGTCCCCCCGGTTCCGTCACGACGCTGCGGAGCGCCAGGTTGCCGCTTTCTTCCGATGGCCCAAGCACCATCACCTCGACCGCATCGCCCCGAAGCTTCATCTTCCGAGCGACGTCCTTGGGGATCGTGCGGGCCGCAAGCATGGTCGGCTCCGGCACCCGGACTGGCGGCGTCGGCTGGCTGTAGCCGGAAAGCAGGAACTCTCCCCTGGCCGCGGCCGGATCCGAGAGATAGCGGGGCGCCAGCCCGACATTCGGATTTCGCAGGGCGAAGCGAACCCGATATTCGTAGGTCTCTCCAGGCTTGACCTCCGTGTCGACGAAGCGAAACAACCGCATCTCGCTCAGCTGCATGTCAGGGTTGAGCCCCATCATCGGACCACCTTCACCGGCCATGCCTCCAAGGCCTCCGTCGCGGATCGGCTCAGGAGCCGGGTCGACCAGTGAACGGGCGGCGCTGCCTTCGTCAGCACGAAGTTCAATCTCGAGAATCCGAATCACCGGTGTCGGACCCATCTGGTCGACCCTCGCCACGATGTCGGCGGACTGATCTTCGGCACTGACTCCCGAGATGGAGAGATCCCTCCCGAATGATTCCGAAATCGCAGCCACGGGCCTCTTGCCCCGCCCGATCGGCTCCGCCACGATGCGAGTCGTTCCGTCAATGCCGCGAAGACCAACTCGGTAGAGTTGAATCTCCTGCTGACGGCGAGGCTCCGCTTCCAAAACGACGCCCTCAATCCGGAGCCGCTCACCGACGAAGTCGTCGGGGTTGGCCACGAGATCTGCCATTGAAACCGTTTCCGGCGGGGGCAGATCCTGCTCGTCGTCGGGACTTTGGTCGAGGTAATCCTCCAGCTTTGGAATGAACCAGGGATGCACCAGGGTGGTGCCCCAGGGGCGGTCGATCCGCTCTGGGGCGGCCGCGGCGTATCCAACTTCGGCCTCCTGCGGCTGGAGGAGAAAAGATTGCGGCACCGACTCTTGCGCCATGGATGGGCCGGCACCGTTGTCGAGCCCCGGTCCGGGCGCCATGGCTATCCTGCCCATCCCGCCGGGCTGCGTCCGCTCAACGTTCTTGATCTCAAGACGTTG
>CALGAS010000143.1 GCA_937959175.1 uncultured bacterium
CTGGAAGACCTTCGAGCGGCGGCTGGCCCTCTGCGGCGAGCTGGGCGTTCCGGTTCTTGTGGTGGCCGGCGATGCCCACGGCCCGCTCGGCCCGCAGGATCTCGGCCGGCTCTCGGCGAGCCTCGTCGAGGCAGCCAAGCGGGCGGCCGATGCGGGCGTGCGGCTGGCCCTCGAGTTCGACGCCCGGGCGAGCTTCCCCAACAATCTTCAATCGGCGGTGGCCCTGGTCGAGGACGTCGGCAGCCCGAGCCTCGGGCTCTGCCTCGACTGGTATCACTGGACCGTCGGGCCGAGCAAGCCGCTCGACCTCTGGCTGCTCTCCCGCGAGAACCTCGCCCACGTCCAGCTCTCCGATCTGATCGACGTGCCCCGCGAGATGGCCGGCGACGCCGACCGGATCCTGCCGGGCGAAGGTTCCTCACCCGCTGACGATCTCATCCGCCGGCTCGCCGAGATTGGCTACACGGGCGGCGTGGCGGTCGAGCTTCAGAATCCGCGGCTCTGGAGCGTGCCGCCCCGGCAGTTCGGCGAGATCGCGATGACGGCCCTGCGGAAGCTGCTCGGCCAGGCCTCGATGGGGAGCGAGGCCGCCCCGCCTCACTCGAACTCATAGAGCAGGCTGCCCTGTTCCTCGATCGCGTCGATCGGTCGGAGGTCGTCTTCGAGTTCGGCTGGCACGACGGGGAAGTGGCGAACCCAGGTGAGGATGTCGACCATCTCCTGGCAGCGGTCGCCTTCGTGGGTCACCCAGAGGGCCGGGTCGTACTTCCGCAGATCGACCGGCACCGAATAGGTGCGGAGGGTCTTGCGGCGGCCCTTGACGTACTGCGGGAAGAACGAGATCGCCAGTTCCCGCAGGGTGCGGTGGATCGGATCGCGATAGCGGAGCAGGGGCCCGTTGCTCTTGGAGATGCAGCCCCAGTGGCCCCGCCGGCGAAACAGGGCCACGACGTGGTCGACGTCGCCCGGGGCTGCCCCCATGTCCATCAGCAGGGGGGGGTGGCCGGCGAGGTGCAGGGCCGCCGCCCCGACGAAGGCCGCCTCGACGCAGTGGGCCAGGCGGTTTTCAAGGACCCCCACCACCGAACGGGCCGTGTGGCCGTACCACTCGTAGTTCCAGGGGATCCGGTTGATGTAGCTCTGGATCCGCTCCGGGGTCTTGAGCTTCCTCAGCCGCCGCTCCATCGCCCGCGGCAATCCCAGGTCGAGTTCCTCGGCAACCGCCCCTGCCATCCATGTTCTCCTGGCCTTTTCCAGCCGACGCGACCGCCTTCCCCACGAAAATGAAAGGCTCACATGCCCAAAGGGTAGCCAAAATCACACCGGCCGTGGGTGGCGGCCGCCGTGTGGCGGAGAAAGGTGCGATATTTCTCGACTTTTTTCCGCAAAACCGGTACTCATAAGGGGTGCCATGCCGGTTCACACGGCTCACGGAGGAACGGCGATGCGGCGACGATTCACCACGAGTCTTGTCCTTCTGGCAGTGGCGTGTGGAGGTGCCACCGCGGCCCCGCCGGCCTCGGCCCAGCGATTCTGCCGGGACTTCGCCTACGGCAACGCCGGCTTCGGGGCCGGCTACAGCATGGCGGTTAGCCGCCGGGCGTTCGGGGGCGGCTGGGGCGGCTGCGGCTGGTCGCGGGGCTGCGGGCTGCCCCGGCGATGCTTCCGCGGCCCGAGCTGGTGCGGCGGTGGGCCCGGCTATTGGTTCGGCTGGCCCGGCTTCGGCTTTGGCGGCCGGGCAGGGAGTTGTTCGCTGTTTGAGCGGCAGACCGTCTTCCTGGCGACCCCGGCCGGCGGCGGGGCGACCTTCTTCTCCGGCAGCGTCGTGCCCTACCCGGTCCCATATGCGGTCCCCTACGCCGTGCCGTATGCCGTGCCCTACGGCGTCCCCGTTCCCTGGTTCGGCGATGCCGGCCGGCCCGCTGCAGCCTCGGCGATCGCTCGGGCCAATCCCGCTCCCACCCCGCGGCCGCCCGTGGCATCTGCGGCAGTTCGGCCCCGGCGGGCCCCGCCGGCCCGGGAACTCGTGGCCCGGCGGCGGGCCGTGGGCAGTTCGCTGGCGGGGCGGCGGCGGGCGGCCGGCCTGATCGCCGAGGGCGACGCACGCTTGCGGGCCGCTGATGGCGACCCGGTGGAACTGCGGGCGGCTGCTACCGCCTACCGGCGGGCCGCCGCCGCGGCGGCCGACGATCCCGACACCCACATCCGGCAGGCGATCGCCTTGGCGGCGGCCGGCCGCTCCGCCGAGGCCGATGCGGCCCTCGAGCGGGCCGTCGCCCTCGACCGGCGGCTGGCCGACCGGCCGGGCGGGCAGCCAGGCGAACCGTCGCCGCTGGTGGCCCGCGGCCTCGGCATCCTGCGGAGCATCGCCGCCGGCGGTCGCGGGGCAGCAGCCGAGGCGAGCCTCGAGGCGGTGGCAGCAGCCTGGGCCGCCCGCGACGGCGGCCTCGTAGCCGGCCTCGCCGCCGCCGACTGAGCCTCGGGCAAAGTGGCTTGGTATCCTGGCACGCATGAGCACCGCCCCGCTTCCGTGTGCATGGATCGACCTGGCCGAGGCCGACGGCCGGGACCGGCTGGCCGCCCTGCGGGCCAAGCTCGTCTCCCAGGGCGACGTGATCAGCCCGGCGAGCCGGCAGCGAACGATCGACGTCTTCGGCGAGCCGCTCTCGCCGCGGCAGGTCGTCGAGCGGATCTGCGAGGACGTGCGGGCCAAGGGGCTGCCCGCGATCCTCGACTACACCGCCCGTATCGACCGGGCCGACGTCACCGCCGAGACGCTGTTCGTGGCCCCCGAGGCCCTCGCCGCCGCCCACGCCGCCGCCGATCCGGCCTTTCTTGCCGCGGTGCGGCGGGTTCGCGACCGGGTGACCCGCTTCCAGGAGGCGGTTCTCTCGCGGGACGTGACGGTCTCGCTGGCCGGGGGCGGCTCGCTGCGGCAGCGGTATCTGCCGCTCGACCGGGCCGGGATCTGCGTGCCGGGCGGCGCCGCCGCCTATCCCTCGACGCTCCTGATGACGGTCGTGCCCGCCCGGGTCGCCGGCGTGCCGGAGATTGTCGTCGTCGCCCCGCCGACCCGCTTCGGCGCCGACAACCCGCAGGTGCTGGCCACCTGCCACGAACTCGGCGTGACCAGGATCGTGCGAGCGGGCGGGGCCCAGGCGGTGGCGGCCCTCGCCTACGGCGTCGAGGGCCTGCCCCGGGTCGACACGATCGTCGGGCCGGGGAACCTGTTTGTCGCCCTGGCCAAGGAGTATGTCTTTGGCGACGTGGCGATCGACTCGATCGCCGGCCCCAGTGAGATCGTGATCGTGGCCGACGAGACCGCCCGGCCGGCCTCCGTCGCGGCCGACATGCTCGCCCAGGCCGAGCACTCCCCCGGCTCGGCCATCCTCCTGACGCCGAGCCGCCCGCTGGCCGAGGCGGTGGCCGACGCCCTGACCGAACAGCTGGCCGTTTTGGAGCGGGCCGATCTGACGCGGGACAGCCTGGAGCGGTTCGCCGGCATCGTCCTGACCATAAGCCTCGACGAGGCGACCGGCCTGGCCGATGAACTGGCCGCCGAGCATCTCTCGATCGACACCGCCGACCCCGAGGCGACGCTCGGCCAGATCCGCCATGCGGGCGCCGCCTTCCTCGGGCCGTTCAGCCCGGTCGCCGCCGGCGACTATGCCGCCGGCCCCTCGCACGTCCTGCCGACCGGGGCCACCGCCCGCTTCGCCGCCGGCCTCTCGGCCAACACCTTCCTTCGCGGCGGCAGCGTGATCCGGCTTACGGCCGCCGATCTGGCCGACATGGCCGACGACATCCGCACGCTCGCCGACGTCGAGGGGCTCACCGCCCACCGGCGAAGCGTTGAGGTCCGGCTCGACTGAGCCGCCGTGTCGCGGCCGGCGGCGGGAGTTGCGAGGCCCGCCGCTTGCGGTGTGGGATGCGGTGTGCGCGAGGCAATAGAAGCCCCCCGGCGCGAGCCGGGGGGGACTGCGGGTTGAATGCCGTAGGCGATTGGTTGTGATCGCGGATTGGGCGGGTTGGTTGTGAACGCGATGCGGTAATCGGTGGCGGGACGGCCCAACGGCCCGCCGTCCCCCCGGCTCGCGCCGGGGGGCTTCTATGCGGTTGCAACGGTCCCGTCGTTTACCGAGTGATGCGTAGCAAAGCCGCTTGCCGCAGACCCGCCGTTTACCGAGTGACGCGTAGCAAAACCGCTTGCAGCGGTCCCGTCGTTTACCGAGTGATGCGTAGCAAAGCCGGTTTCCGCGGATCCGCGTTTTGCCGAGTGACGCGTGGTAGAGCCGCTTGCCGTGGAGCTGCCTATGACGCAACGGCCTTTGGCGGTGCGCTACTTGCTCGTGAGGCTTTCGCGGGCGGCTTTGGTGATCGCCACCACGGCCGG
>CALGAS010000144.1 GCA_937959175.1 uncultured bacterium
CCGGCGGGCATCAGCGAGGCGGCTGACGGGATAATCTCCTCGATCTCGGCCCGGGGAATCTCGACCGCCTTGCTGGCATCTTCAGGGTCGGTGGAGACCACGATCCGCTCGGGAGACTCCGCCACGATCCGCCCAGTCACCACTTTCCCGGTGATCGTCTGCACGATGCTCGCCTTGTACTGATCGGAAACGACCTTGCTCGGCTCGATGATCGCCTCGACCATGTCACGCAGCTGGAAGCGGCCGCCGGCCTGCGTGAGGTCGGGCCCGGTGGCCCCGCCGTCATCGCCAAAGCGATGGCAGACCACGCACCGGGCCGCAGCGAAACTCCGCCGGCCGTGCTCGAAGTCGCGGCCCGCAGCCAGGCCCGTCTCCGCCGCGGCAAGCACTGCCTCAGTGGTCCACTTTCGCCCTGGGCCCTCCGGCTGAGGCAGCGGCGGGGGGACGTAGGGCTTCCGGATGCCGAGGGTTTCCAGGGCGAGCTTCTCGGTGTCGGTCAGGCCCGCCAGGCTCTCCTTCTCGATGGCATCGAGGAAGTTGCGGAAGCTCTTGCCACCGGCCCACTCCCGAGCCCTCGCAAACCAGGCGTAGTAGCCCCGGCGATCGGCGTCGGTCCAGACGCCCGGCTCGGTGACCGTTCGCAGCACGTACGCGTAGTGAATCTGGGCGAGATCGCTCCGCCTCTCGAGAGCCGCTTTCACATCCGAGCCGTAGCCGCCGTTTCGCTTGATCAGTTCCCGAAGCGCCGCCTCGTCAGGGGCGAGGTTGGTGCCGCCGGCCGAGCCGCTTGGCTGGGCAAGCAGCCCGACGAGTTGGCTGACGATGCCAGGGGCCCGCACGGCCACGAGCAGGCTCGAGGCGGCCCGGTCGAGCTCGAGCGACCCCGAGGGAAACAGCGGGGAGATTCGGTCGGCGATCCTCGCCTTGGCCTCGGCGGAGGGCTCGCCGAGCCGGACCAAGGCCAGCTCGTAGGCCCGCACCAACGCGATCCTGCCGGCTGTGTCGAGGGTGGCTGGATCAACCGTGTCGAGGGCCGCGAGGATCGCCTCTTGAGCCGAGGGCTCGGCCTGGCGGGCCACCGCCACCGCCGCGGTGATCCTGGCGAGGGGATCATCCGAGCCGAGCGCCCGCTCCTGCCAGCGTTCGATCGGCTGGTGTTCCAGGGCAACCCGGGCGGCATGCCGGATGAAGCGATCGGGATGCCCGAGATGCTCGAGGGCCAGTTGGATTGCCTCTTCGACATCGGCTGCGGGCCGGTGGAAGGCCTCGAGCTGGCGTCGCAGGCTCCGCTCGGCGGCGGCCGTCGTATCGCGGGGATCGACCGGACCGGTCGGCTCGCTACCGGCGTAGGTCACACGAAACAGTTCGCTCTGCCCGCCGCGACCGCCGATCGCGAAGTAGATCGCGCCGTCGCTGCCGACGGTGAGGTCGGTCAGCGGGAGAGGCGTCCGCGAGAGGAACTCCTCCGTCTCGCCTGCGTACGTCGAGCCGTCGGGGGTGAGGTGAATCGCGTAGATCGTGCCGAAGGTCCAGTCGCAGACGTAGAGGGCCTTCTGGTAGCGGGCCGGGAACGTCGTGCCGTACCCGAAGCTGACGCCAACCGGGGAGCCCGGGCCGATGTCGACGACCGCCGGCAGGCTGTCAGGGAAGGCCGGCGACCACTTGCCTGTGCCGCTTCGCCAGCCGAGGTCGCTACCGCTGACGGCATGGTTGACCCGCGTGGGCCGATACCAAGGCGTGCCGAAGTCCCACTCCATGTCGGCGTCGTAGGCGAAGAGTTCACCGTCGGCGTTGAAGGCGAAGTCGTAGGGGTTCCGGTAGCCGGTGCTCCAGACCTCCCAGGTCTTGCCGCTGGGGTCGGTGCTCACGACGAAGCCGCCGGGAGCGAGTTTGCCGGCGGCATGGCCGCGACCGTCCCACATCCGGGTGATCGCGAGATCTTCGTCCCAGTTGGGAGGCACGCGACTGGTGCCGTCGGCCGGCAGTTTCACTCGCCGCTGGGTCGTTCGGATCCCGCCCATCGTCTGCGGGGGCGTGACGTTCTCGATCGGGAAGGGGATCTCGGTATGGTTGCCGCAGACCACGAACAGCCTCGTGCCATCGGGCGAGAGCAGGATGTTGTGGGGACCATGCTCGCCGCCGCCGCGGAAGCTGCGGAACTGCTCGACGGCATCGAGCCGGTCGTCACCATCGGAGTCGGTAACGCGGTAGAGCCCGCTGCCAGTTCCGCCATTGCAGACGACGTAGAGGCTGTCGAAGGCCCAGAGCAGCCCCTGGGCCCCGGTGATCGTCGCCGGCACCTGCTCGACGATCGTTTCGGTGGCTCCCGCAATGCCTGCCGGCGTGATCCGCACGAGCCCCTTGTCGCCCTGATCGCTGGCGTAGAGTCGGCCATCGGGAGCCGTCGTGAGCGAGACCCAGGAGCCGAGTTCCTCTCGCGGCACAGTAAAGAGCCGCTCGACCCGGAAGCCCTCGGGCACGTT
This sequence comes from uncultured bacterium, assembly GCA_937959175.1. GTDB lineage: Bacteria > Planctomycetota > Planctomycetia > Pirellulales > UBA1268 > QWPN01. The sequence continues at coordinate 2,484 of CALGAS010000144.1, forward strand.
GAACGGCTCAGCTGCCGGCCGCGGGTCAGGGCTCGGACCTTCCGGCGTGGCGACCGTGGCCGGCGGCATCGTCTCCGGTGACTGTCGCCAGGTCTGTGATGGCTCGGCGGCTGCCGCCCAAGCCCCCGCCACGATCGCGGCCAGGATCACGCCGATGCCACCACAGTGGGCAGCGTGCGGCGGCCGACGAAAAAACACAGGGTGGTCGAGGTCAGCGAGGACGTCGTGCATGAATCACCTGCGTAGTCCGACAATGAAAACTATCTGCTACCTGAGAATAGCCTGGCTGCTCGTCACAACAACTGTGAGACCGCGCAACACCAACAACCGCCTGCGGGATAACGATCAGCCGGCGTGACCGGAATCAAAAATCTGGTGAGACGCCCGGCCGATCGTCGACGCCCAGGCGTGGACGCGGCCGACGCCGCGGCCGCAGCCCTCCGGAAATGCCCGCCGTACTCGATCTGGTGAGCCCGGCTCACTGCTCTGGTGCCGCCATCGCTCCCGCGGCTGCCGCGGACTCGACGGCTGTTCGCTGGAGGGACCTGAAAAAGACGCGGAGACGGCCTTTGCCGGGTGAGCAAACCCCTCCGGCACGGGATTTGCTGTTTTTTGGCTGCAGTTCGTTGCTGAATGAGTTCGCAATGGCCCGTTGGATCGTTTCCGATCGCATCACTCGGAGGAACTGGGATGATCGCCGCGCTTCTTTCACTGCTCCCGAACGGCCGGCGATGCTACGGGCTGGCGACCCTGAGCCGCTCGGCGGCTCGCCTGCTGCTCGTCGCCTTCCTCGGCTCGGCGGTATCCGCTTCTGCCGAGGTCATTGAGGACGTTGTGAGCGTGTCGTCAGGCGTGATCACTCCGGACGACTGGGAAATCCGTTACAGCCAGCCCAATGGCGATGGTACGGGACTTGTGCTCACGCTCGCTCGCAATGCATCTCCCGTTCCGGCGATCGACATGACACCGGTGAATTATTTCGTCGGCATCGCATTCTCCTGGTACGAGGCCTCGGAGGATGACGTGTTCGATGGACCGGTCGTCGAGAACAGCTCGCCCTTTGCCGCCAACTGGGAGATTCTGAACCCGATTTCTGTGCCGGCCGAAACTCCTTTTTTCCTTACCTCGTGGTCCGGGATGGGCTTTGACCAGCAGGAGAATCAACCGATCATCGGTCCTGACGATTACTACACCTGGGGCAAGTTCGTTGTTAACGACGTCGCCGGTGACCTGCAGCTGTCGGTTCTGGGAAGCGCGATGGCACGCAACGGTATCGTCGTCGGCAAACCAGTGTCGGTTCCGGAGCCCGCGACACTCGCCCTGGCAATAGCCGGCCTTGGTGGCCTGAGCTATGCCCTCTGGCGGCGTCGCAGTCGGGATCTGTGCACCTGCCGGAAGCGTTCAGTTTAGCGCCAAAAACGAAGAGCGACGTGATATCGCTGGCCGGCGGTTTCGGCAGGGGGTACACTTGAGGCAATCATAGCCCGCCGAACGACCTTCTGGTCCGCGATCTGGCTGACTGCCCAGATCGGCGACGCGGGTGACCCCCGAAGGAAATGGTTCCATGGGTTGCTCGGCGGTTGCGGCAGTGCGGCGTTTCTGCGGTGTGCTCGGCAGTGCTTCGTTGGCCGCGTTCTCTCTCGCGGCGGCCACGCGGGCCGAGCAGTCGCTCGACTTCAATCGCGACATCCGGCCGATCCTGTCGGAAAACTGTTTCTATTGCCACGGCCAAGATGGGCAGAAGCGAGAGGCCGATCTGCGGCTCGACGACCGCCAGGCCGCCATCGATGCCGGCGCGATCGTGCCCGGCGAACCCGGGGCGAGCACGATGCTCGAGAGGATCCGCTCGACCGATCCAGACGTGCTGATGCCGCCGCCCGACTCCAACCGGCGGCTCTCCGAAGCGCAGAAGAAAATCCTCGACCGCTGGATCAAGGATGGCGCCGAGTATGAACCGCACTGGGCGTTTACGCCGCCCGAGCGGCCGGCGGCCCCGGACGTGAAGCAGAGCGACTGGGTTCGGAACGACATCGATCGCTTCGTGCTCGCGAAGATCGAAGCGGCGGGGCTCGCGCCATCGCCGGCGGCGGACCGCTCCACCCTCATTCGCCGCCTCCACGCCGATCTCATCGGCCTACCGCCGACGCCGGCGGAGGTCGATGCCTTCGTGGCCGATCCCGATCCGCGCGCATACGAGTTACTGGTGGACCGGCTCCTCGCCTCGCCCCACTACGGCGAGCGGATGGCGTTGCCCTGGCTCGACGCCGCCCGCTATGCCGACAGCAACGGCTTTCAGCAGGATGGCGACACCTGGCAGTGGATCTGGCGGGACTGGGTGGTGAAGGCGCTGAACGCCGACATGCCGTTTGATCAGTTCTCGATCGAGCAACTGGCCGGCGATCTCCTGCCCGACCCGACCACCGACCAGAAGATCGCCACCGGCTTCAACCGCAACCATCTGCTCAATGGCGAAGGGGGTGCGATCGCCGAGGAGCAGCGGTTCAACACGCTCTTCGACCGGGTCGACACGACGAGCACCACTTGGCTCGGCCTCACGATGGCCTGCGCCCAGTGCCATGACCACAAGTACGACCCGCTCACGCAGACCGACTACTACGGCCTGCTCGATGTCTTCAATCGCGTGCCCGAGAGCGGGATGCCGGCGAGGTTTTCAGCACGGATTCGCGTCGCCCCGCCTCTGCTTGAGCGGCCGACCGAGGAGAACGCGAGGCGGCTGGCCGAGCTCGAGGCGGCGATGAAGGCGGTTGAGGACGAGGCCCAGCCGGTGATCGACGCCCTCTACGCATCGTGGAAGAAAGGCCTCTTTTCCGATGGCGAGGCGGCTGACGGGAAAGATCTGCCCCGCAATCTCAGGTCCCTCCTGCGGAAGCCCGAGGCGGAGCGAACCGAGGCCGACAAGCGATCGATCGAGAGCCAACTCCAGAAGCATTTCGAGGGCCGGATCAAGGCCGGCCTCACGAAGAGCTTGCCGCAGGTCGTGGCCTACGACAGAGCGAAGAAGGCGTATGACGAATACAAGGGGGACCAGATTCCCCGCGTCATGATCATGAGCGATGCAAAGCCGCGGGAGACGAAAATCCTCGATCGCGGTGACTATCTCTCGCCCATCGGTGACAAGGTCGACTTTGCGCCGCCGGCCTTTCTGCCACCGCTGCCGGAGGGCTGGCCGCGGAATCGACTCGGGCTCGCGAAGTGGCTCTTCTTGCCGGAGCATCCGCTCACGGCGCGGGTGCAGGTCAACCGGATGTGGCAGTATTTCTTCGGCACGGGGCTCGTGAAGACGGCCGAAGACATGGGGGTGCAGAGCGAGTATCCGCGACACATGGACCTCCTCGACTGGCTGGCCATCGAGTTTCGCGAACAAGGCTGGAGCCAAAAGAAGATGCACCGGCTGATCGTGACCAGCGCCACCTACCGGCAGGCGAGCAAGGTACTCCCGCAGCACCTGGAAAAGGATCCGGAAAACCGGCTCCATGCCCGGGCCAGTCGGTTTCGAATGCCGTCGATGGTGCTCCGCGACATGGCACTTTCCGCCAGCGGCCTGATCAACCTGGAGATGGGCGGCCGGCCGGTCTATCCGTATCAGCCCGATGCGATCTGGGAGGCACTGGCGATCACGAAGGAGCGCGACTTCACCTATCCTGCCTCGCAGGGGAGCGACCTCTACCGCCGCAGTCTCTACACGTTTTGGCGGCGGACGGTCAGTCCGGCCAACATGTTCGACACGGCGAACCGCCAGACCTGCACGGTGCGGCCCAGCCTGACAAGCACCCCGCTCCATGCCCTCACCACGCTCAACGATCCGACCTGGGCCGAGGCCGCCCGTGTGCTGGCTGAAAAAAGCCTGCATGCGGCCGGTGACCTCGATGGCCGGCTCACCCACGCCTTTCGGCGGGTGCTCGGCCGCCGGCCGACCGCCTACGATCTCGACGGGCTGCGGCGGATGCATGGTCGCCAACTGGAGATTTTCCAGGCTGATCGTGATGCCGCCACGCAACTGGTGAGCGTGGGCGAGCATCCCCGTGATGCATCACTCGATCCGGCCGAGCATGCGGCGCTCAGCAGCGTCTGCCTGGCCATCTTCAATCTCGACGAAGCCCTGACCCGGGAGTAGGAGCATGAATAGCCTCCATCTGGAAAATATTCAGCGGGTCACCCGTCGCCAGCTCTTCGGCTCGGCCGGCATGGGGATCGGTTCGGTGGCCTTGGCCTCGCTCTTCCAGCGGGACGCGACGGCCGCCAGGTCCACACCCCCTACCAAACAGGCGTCTCCTGGGCTTCCCGGCCTGCCGCACTTCGAGCCGAAGGCCAAGCGGGTGGTCATGCTCTGGCAGGGGGGCGGGCCGTCGCATGTCGATCTCTTCGACCCAAAGCCCGAGCTGATCAACCGGGCTGGCGAGGATATCCCGGCGAGCGTCCGCGGCACCACGCGGCTCTCCACGATGTCGAGCGGCTACGCGAAGTGGCCGGTCGTCTCGCCGATCAAGCCGTTCCAGCAGTACGGCCAGTGCGGCATGGAGATGAGCACCATGCTGCCCAACATCGGCAGCCTCGCCGACGAGATTTGCCTCGTCCGCAGCATGCACACCGAGGCGGTGAACCATGCGCCCGGCGTGACGTTTTTCCTCACTGGCAGCCAGGTGCCCGGCCGGCCGAGCATGGGGGCCTGGATGAGCTACGGTCTCGGCTGCGAGACCGACGACCTGCCAGCCTTCGTCGTGATGACGTCGTCCGACAAGGGCAAGACCTGCGGACAGCTCTTCTTCGACTACTACTGGGGCAGCGGTTTTCTGCCGACCCGTTTTCAGGGTGTGAAGTTTCGCAACACCGGCGAACCGGTGCCGTATCTGGCCAATCCCGCGGGTGTGAGCCGTGAGGCCCGGCGGGTCCTGCTCGACGACCTGGCCGCGATGAATGCCAAGCATCTGGCCGACTACGGCGATCCCGAGATCGACACACGAATCGCCCAATACGAGATGGCCTACCGCATGCAGGCGAGCGTGCCCGATCTGGTTGATTTTTCAGACGAGCCCCGGCATGTGCTCGATCGCTACGGCCCCGACGTCCGGACCAAGGGAAGTTTTGCCTACAACTGCCTCATCGCGCGGCGGCTGCTCGAGCGGGGCACTCGGTTTGTACAGCTGATGCACGCCGGCTGGGATCAGCATAGCAACCTCTACACCCAGCTCGAGCAGCAGTGCAAAGACACCGATGCCCCCACCGCCGCGCTGATGCAGGATCTCAAGGAGCGGGGGCTGCTTGCCGACACGCTCGTGGCCTGGGGGGGAGAGTTTGGGCGAACGCCCTTCGGCCAGGGCGACCCGGCCAACCCCAAGGGCCGCGACCACTTCGGCAAGGCCTATTCGTTTTTGCTGGCCGGCGGCGGCGCGAGGGCCGGCCATGTGCATGGCTCGACCGACGACTACGCCTGGAACATCACGGCCGATCCGGTTCACATCCACGACATGCAGGCCACGATCATGCATCTGGTGGGGATCGACCACACGAAACTCACCTACCGCTATCAGGGCCGCCAGTTCCGGCTGACCGACGTGCATGGGCATGTGGTGAAGGGCATCATCGTCTGATGTCACGCAGGCTTCAGCCTGCGAAGGCGGCTGCCTGGGCCGACGCTTGCCGAAGTCCTGTTGGCCGACCTATCCTTTTCGCCATGACCAATCCGACCGTAGCTCAGTACGCCCTCACTCGCCTCTCCCAACTCGGCATCGACTGGATCTTCGGGGTGCCAGGGGACTACGCGTTCTCGATCGACGATGCCGTCGAGCAGGTGCCCGCGCTCAAGTGGGTGGCGTGTGCGAACGAGCTCAACGCTTCGTACGCCGCCGACGGCTACGCCCGCATCCGCGGCGCATCGATCCTCTCGACCACCTACGGCGTTGGCGAACTGTCGGCGATCAACGGCGTGATGGGCAGCAAGGCGCATCGCCTGCCGGTCTTCCATCTCGTCGGCATGCCCAGCGAACGCATCCAGCACCTGGGTCTCGTGACGCATCACAATCTCGGAGACACGGTCTACGACCGCTTCCAGCCGATCTCCGCGGCGGCCTGCTGCGTGACCGCGGTGCTGACCCCAGACAACTGCGTCGACGAACTGGAGCGGGTGATCCGCGAGGCGCTGCGGCAGAGCATGCCGGCGTACCTCGTGATCTCGGAACTGCATGGCGGCATGCCGGTCCTCGGCAAGCCCGTGACCGGTTCACCGCTCGAGTCGATCAAGCGGCAGCACAGCGTGCCTGCGGAGCTCGACGCCGGCGACGCTCGGCGTGGCGATGGCCAAGCGCGACGGCCGCACCTGGATGGTGACCGGCGATGGATCGCACCAGCTCACCCTCAACGAGCTCGCAGTGATGGGCCGCTACGGAATCAAGCCGCGGATCTTTGTCCTGAACAACGGCCTCTACGGCGTCGAGGACATGATCAGCGAACGAGGCCACGAGTACGACGACCTTGCGGCGGTGAACTACCACCTGCTTCCGGCGGCGTTCGGCTGCAAGGGCTGGATCGTCGAACGGGTCGCCACGAATGCGGAGCTCGACGCGGCCCTCGCGAAGATCGCATCAGAGGATGCCGCGGCCTACATCGAGGTGATGATCCCGAATGAGGAGAGCCAGCCGCTTCCGGGCGACGTGATCGACAAAGGCTACAAGCTTCGGACGCCGCCGATCGGCTGAGCGGCTAGAGCCACAGCCGAATCGCAGCAACCAAAGGCTCGCTCGGCCAGTTCCGGTTGCTGCTCCTTATGATCAACCCCGCTCGGCCGATGCTTGCCGAAGTGCGATTGGCCAACCGATCATCAGAGCGTTGCCTCAGAGACACTGCCTGATCTGACGGAGCGAGGACCCGTGCCGCCAACACACCAGCCGCGAGCCGGTCGTGATGGGCCGAGGAGTGACAACCAGCCCACCCTCCCCGGAACATCACAGCCGATGGCTACGCCGGTTTCCCTCGCCGTCAGCGACGCCGGGATCGATCTCGATCCCCGGCATCCGGATTTCGTCGCCGACCCCTATCCGGCCTATGAGACCATGCGGTCGCTGGGCCGTGTCTTCCGCTGGCGACAGCTCGGCCACCGATGCTGCGGGCGATACGACGACGTCAATGCCCTCCTCCGCGACCGGCGGTTCGGCCGCCAGATTCTCCATCTGGCGACCCGCGCGGAACTCGGCTGGCCCGAGCCGGCTGAGCGACTGCAGCCGTTCGCCGATTTCGAAGAGCACTCCCTGCTAGAGCTGGAGCCGCCGCGGCACACGCGGCTGAGGGGTTTCGTCAACCCGGCCTTTCTGCCCCGGCAGATCGACCACCAGCGGCTGGCCGTCGAGCGGCTCGCCGGCGAACTGGCCGACGGCCTGGCACGCCGCCGCCGGTTCGACCTGATCGCCGACTTTTCCGCGCCCCTCGCAGTCGGGGTAATTGCAGAGTTTCTGGGAGTGCCGCGGAGCCTCGGTCCGCAGCTGCTCGCCTGGTCGCACGACATGGTGGCGATCTACCAGGCGCGGCGGGATCAGGCCATCGAAGACGGGGCGGTGCGGGCGACGGTCGCCTTTACCGCGCTCATGCGGGAGTACATCGCCGCCCGGCGTGCCGCACCGACCACGGACTTCCTTTCTCAGCTCGTGACCATGACTGATTCGGCAGGCGAAGGACTCTCCGACGACGAAGTCGTGACGATGAGCATTCTCCTGCTCAACGCTGGCCACGAGGCATCGGTCCATGCCCTCGGCAACGGGGTGGCGGCGATGCTCGCCGTCCCGGTCAACCGCGAGGCGGTGCTGGCAGACCCGGCGGGGCATGTCGAGGAGATGCTCCGGTTCGACCCACCCCTCCACATGTTCACCCGCTATGCCCTCGAGGATCTCGAATACGCCGGTGAAACCTTCCGAAAGGGCGAGATCATCGGCCTCCTGCTCGGATCCGCAAATCGCGACCCGGCCAAGTTCCCCTCGCCTGATGTCTTCGATGCCAGCCGGGCTCCGAATCCGCACGTCAGTTTCGGTGCCGGGATTCATGCCTGCGTCGGAGCGCCGCTGGCCCGGCTGGAACTACAGGTCGGGCTGAAGCTGCTGTTCGGCCGGTTTCCCGGGTTACGCGTGGCGACTCCTCCGCGACCGCGAGACGCCTGGCATTTTCGGGGCCTGGAGTCATTGCTGGTGGAGTGGGGCTGAGGCCGACTGCGC
>CALGAS010000145.1 GCA_937959175.1 uncultured bacterium
CCGCCTACGCGAAGAGGCCCAGCGACGGGCCAGTGCGTGAAGCAGCCCGCTTTAGTTCTGCGGGCGGTTGATCGCCCGCAGGCCCGCAATCAAGCTACCCAAAACCTCCCCCACAATACCCTCGACAGGGATCGAACCTGTAACCTCTAGCTCCGGAGGCTAGCGCTCTATCCAATTGAGCTACGAGGGCGTGCGGGCGACCGACAGGCCTCCGCCGCCAGCCGATCGCCGCGACGGCAGTCTACCACCCCGTCAGGCTCCGGGATAGCAGGGGCTCACGAAGCCCTAGGCCGATCGCCGCAGCGGTGATTCCCGGCCAGGCTCGATGTCCGGCCGCCGGGGCCGGCCCGGAAGGGCATGGCCGGAGTCGATCCGGATCGTCCGCTCTGCCGGATCCGCAGCTGCCTGCCTGGCCCGATCCGCTGCGCGACTCTTGGCCGCCTCGAGTTGTCGGGTGCGGCTGAGGCACGAGCCGAACTGCATCAAGGTTGCAAGCCGTCCGGCCAGCATCGGCAGCGTGCCCAGCGGCGCGGTCGCCACCGCGTGGCGGGCAATCTCGATCGCGTGGCTGACCAGCCCCGCCAGCAACGGCTCGGCTGCCAGCGAGCGCCAGAACAGCCGCTCGGCCCGCATGCCTTCAAGGAACGACGAGGCCGGCCGAACGCCGGGCCCCGCCACCACGCGGCAGCTTGATTCGACCACGACCGTCTCTCCGCTGCAGGTGAGCAGGGCCGCCATGTCGGCCGCCGCCAGCCGGTCACCGCAGGCCTTGGCAAAGCCGCTTCCCAGCGCGTCGGCCCGCCAGAAACCCGCCTCCACCAGCGGCGCCGCAGGATCGCGGCCCTCGCAGCGAAAGGCTTCACCCGCTGCTATTCGCTCGCCGCCACGAGCCGGCCCCACCGTCACGCTCCGCCCGCCGGACGTCCGCCGCACGCCCGCCGCCACCACCCGGCTGCGGTCGTCCGCCGCCACCGCCAGCGGCACGACGGCCGCCACCGCCGGGTCAGCAAACCGCGCGGTGGCCGCCTCGGCCCAGCCCTCGGTCGCCCGCCAGCCCGCCGCCAGGATGTGGACCACCTCACCGCTGGCCGTCGCCGCGCCCAGATTCACGCAGTCGACCAGCGTGGCCCCCGGGGGAGCCTGCATGAAGCGAACCTCCTCGCCAATGTTCCAGGGATCGGCATAGGGCACCGCCAGGGCCGCGATGATCTCGCAGTCTGCCGGCCGGTTCTCCAAGACGCTGACCAGCGTCTCCTCCAGGGCCTCGGTGTCGGCCGCCGGAATCACGATCGAAAGACGCGGTGAAGCACCGCTTTGCGACGCCATGATGACTCGTCTCCCCGACGCATCCCGCCGTTGCCGGCGCGGACGGTCTCCCCGGAATCCGCTGGAAAAGTCTCGAACCGCTCGCCCACTCCGCGTGGCTGCCCTCAGGCAGCAGCGCGGGTTGGCATCATTTCGGTGAACAGGTTGACCGTGTGAAGCATCTCGCCATCGGCGTCGTAGAACTGCAGCACGCCGACATCGATCAGCCACATCGCGAACATCTCGGCCACGCGGTAGCACCGCGCCACGCACTTGCCACGATCGATGCGGATGTTCTCCTGCACGTCGTCGACATCCTCGACGTGGGCACCCAGCTTGAGAAAGTGGCTCGAGACCAGCTCGCGGACGTCCGCGGCATTCATGTGCAGGCGCATCAGTTGCAACCTCCTGTTGCGGGCATTGGAATCGACCTCCTGTCGATCGGGCCGGGAACCTACCGAGCCGA
>CALGAS010000146.1 GCA_937959175.1 uncultured bacterium
CCGAGCGTAGCCCGGAGGGCGAAAGCGAGGGTTCCCCCGAGCGAGCGAAGGCCGGGATGGCCTGAGCGAGCGTCCGGCGAGATGGCACGGGCCCGCCCCGAGCCGCGGGTGAGGTGAACCCGCCCCGAGCCTGCGTGAGGTTTGGGGTATCATTCGCGGCGTCAGCACCTCCCGCCCCCGAAAGGATCATCATGCGACTCCTGCTTGCCCTTTTGGCCCTTGCCCTCCCCGGTATCGCCGCGGCGGCGGAGCCGGTGGCGTTTCCCCGCTCCACGATCGACCTCGGCTGCGTCGTGACCGACCTCGACAAGAGCGTACGGTTCTACACCGAGGGAATCGGCTTTCGGGAACTCGAGGGCTTCGAAGTGCCCACGGCACTGGCCACCGCGGCGGGGCTGACAGACTCGCGGCCGCTTTCGGTGAGGGTGCTCGCGCTCGGTGAAGGACCAGCGGCAACCAAGCTCAAACTGATGCAGGTGGCCGGCACCCTGCCCCGCACCGGCGACAACGAGTTCATCCACTCCCACACAGGCTTTCGCTATCTGACGATCATGGTCGACGACACCGACGCCGCCCTGGCACGGCTCGAGAAGCTCGGTGTCGAGCCGCTGGCCGAGGGCCCCGTGGCCCTGCCTGACTCGTTGGCGGCGGGCATGCACCTGACGTGCGTTCGCGACCCAGACGGCAACATCGTCGAGCTGATCGGCCCGCGGAAGTAGAAGCCGGTCAGGCCGGCTCCCGGCGTTCCGTGGTCGACGAGCCGGCCGGAATCTTGCCGGCCCCCTCGAGCCAGGCGACGACCTCGGCGGCCAATGCATCGGGCGTGGCAGACGCCGAGTCGACCACGAGTTCCGGGGCGAGGGGCTCCTCGTAGGGATCGTCGATGCCGGTGAAGTTCGTGATCTGGCCAGCCCGGGCCTTTTTGTAGAGCCCCTTGGGATCTCGCCGTTCGCAGACCTCCAGCGGCGCCTTGACGAAGATCTCCACGAAGTCGCCGGGCGGCAGGAGCCCGCGGACGGCATCGCGGTCGCGCCGGTACGGGCTCACAAACGCCGTGAGGGTGATCAGGCCCGCCTGCACGAAAAGCTCGGCCACCGCGCCGATCCGGCGGATGTTCTCGGCCCGATCGGCGGCCCCGAAGCCGAGGCCGAAGCGGGCCGCCGCCTCCGCGCCGTACTGCTCCTGGAGCAGTGCCGGGGCGGCATTGAGCCCATGGCGGACGTTGTCGCCGTCGAGCACAAAGGTCCGGCAGCCCCGCTGGTGCAAGAGCCGATCGACGGCGTTGGCCAGCGTGCTCTTGCCTGATCCGGAGAGGCCCGTGAACCAGAGGACACAGCCGGCGTGACCTGCCGCCCGCTCTCGATCGGCCCGGCTGACCGCATGGGCGTGCCAGCGGACATCAACCGGTTCCTCGTTGCCCTCGGAGTCTGCCATCGTCGCTCCTTCGTGTCCGTCGATCGGCCTGCGGCCAGCGTTGGCCTCAGCATCCCCCGTTGCTCACCAGGCGTCGAGCCGGATCTCGAGGTCGAGCGTTTCGGCATCGCCGCCGGGATCACCGCCGCGGCGGGCGACCGTGAGGCGGACACGTTCGCCCGGCCCGCGGCCGGCCACGCGGTCCGTCAGCCCGTCAAAATCGTTCACAGCCACGCCGTCGACGGCCACCACGACATCGCCCGGGCGAACCCCGGCCTGATCGGCTGCCGAGCCCGGTTCGACCGTCTGGATCTCGCAGGGGCCTCCGAAGGCGAGGGCTCCGACTCCGAGCTTGCCCCCCTCGCGGACATCGAAGCTGGCCTCGGGAAGTCTGGCGGCCAGTTGGTCGATGGCTTCTTCGGTGAGCCCCGTGCCAAACAGTTCGAGTCGTTTGAGCCCCCGCAGCCGGCCGAGCACGGCGACCGCCTCGTCGTCGAGTTGCACACCGTGCACAAGAATCGCCTCGAGACGCGGGAGGCGGGCAAGCTGGCGGAGGTCGTCGCCGGTGCCCTTCCAATCGCGGCCTAGTTCCACCTCGAAACCGGCCTGCTCAACGACCGGCCGCTCATGAAAAGCCGCCCCCAGCGAGGCGAGTGCTTCCCGGGCGGCCGCGGCCAGCCCGAGGTGGTGGAAATCGAGGGCCGACTCGGCGAGCCGGGCCGCGGCCGGACCGGCTTCCTCCGCGGAGCGTTCCAGAGCCGCCTCGGCAGCGGCGGCAAGCGTCTCGTCGGCGAGCATCCCGCCGAGAATCTCGATTCCCCGGCTGGCCACTTCCAGGTCGCCTGTTTCGATGGCGGCCGCCAGCGGTGCGATTGCCGGCCGACCCGCTGCCAAGAGGCTCTTTGAGGCCGCCTCCCGGCGGGCGTATTGAGGCGAGCCCAAATGCTCGATCCAGGCTGTGATCTGCTCGTCGCCAGGCTGATCGCCACCGCGGGCCGGAAGCCCTGAAGCGGCTCCTGCCGTCAGGAAGGTCACCGCCGCAATCATGCGAAAAATCCCACCCACGATACTCTCCACTGGTCGCCACGACTATACCGCAGACCCGAGCAACTCCGGCCTGGGCCGGGGAGGGCGAGGGAGCCGGGAAGGCCCAACGGCCCGCCGTCCGGTGATTGAAGTGCTCGGGATTGGTTGGTTGTGATCGCGGATTGGGCCGGTTGGTGGTGAGCGGTTTTGCGGGCTGCCGGGGGCCGGGAAGGCCCAACGGCCCGCCGTCCCCCCGGCTCGCGCCGGGGGGC
>CALGAS010000147.1 GCA_937959175.1 uncultured bacterium
GGTGGAAACTTCTGGAATGAACTATCCGCAGGTCAGCCGGTGATCTTCTGGTGGTCGAAGACGAGGTCGTCGCCGTCGACCGCCGGGGCGACGTAGCCCGAGTGATGCGGCACGGGCAGTTCGTCGGCCATCTTGCCGGGGCCATCCTTTCGCTTGGCAATCCGCTGGCCCTGAATCTTGTCTTGAATCCGCATCAGGGCCTCGAGCAGGCTCTCCGGCCGCGGCGGGCAGCCGGGCACGTACACGTCGACCGGCACGACGAGGTCGACGCCCTTGACGACGTGGTAGCCCCACTTGAAGTACGGGCCGCCGCCGGTCGTGCAGGCGCCCATCGCGATCACATACTTCGGATCGGGCATCAGGTTGTAGAGCCGGCGAACGCGGCTGGCCATCTTGTAGGTGACCGTGCCGGCCACGATCATCAGGTCGGCCTGTCGCGGTGTGGCCCGGAAGGCACCGGCCCCGAACCGGTCGAGGTCGAACCGGCTGGCCCCGGCGGCCATCATCTCGATCGCACAGCAGGCCAGGCCGAAAGTCATCGGCCAGATGCTCGACTGACGGGCCCAGTTGATCGCCTGCTCGACGGAGGTGAGGACGAGGTTTTCCTCGAAGCGGCCCTCGATCCAGGGACGGTCGCCGACCTTGGGAACAGTCGGTGGCTGAAGGGTGGTGACGGTCATCGGTCGGCTCTCCGCTGCGGGGTGGCTGGCTTGTTTTTCGCTTCGTCGTGTGTGTTAAATCAGGGAACCGCTCGGCATTCGAAGCGTTAACCGGCGGATGTGCAAGCCCCGCCGTCCGTCGGCCCGTCGCTCGGCTGCCCTGCGACAAACCGGCAGACCGAGCCGCCGTCGAGCCGGCAGTCGGCCAGCCGCACGGACGTACCAACAAGTTCTTGAAGCATGACGCGTTCGGCCGCGCAGATGCCGCGGTCTTCCTCGGCGAGGTCGGGGTAGGGGCAGGCGTGGCTGGTGAGCACCGGCAGGCCGCCGTCCGCCGCAGACCGCTCGACCGAGCAGCAGATGTCGCGTTCTTGCAGCAGGCTGGCCACGCTGGCGAGCCGCTCAGCCGGCATCACGCCCCGCAGCTGCGAGCGGTAGACCTCCGCCAGCGAGGCGCCGATCCGCCCGATCAGCCCGGAGCGAACCTTGGGATCGCGGATGCTGCGAATCTCCCGCCAGAGGACGAGGGCCAGATCGCGGAAGTTGTCGCCGCCGAGCCTGCGGCCGGCTTCCGTGAGGCGGTAGGCGTGGGAGGGCCGGCCCCGCGGCTTTGCGACGGCCGTCCGCTCGACGAGCCCGGCCTTCATCAGCCGTTCGAGCCGCTGGCGGACCGCGGTGGCCGTGACCCCGAGGGCGTCGGCAAGTTCGCCGACCTCGAGCGACTCCCGCATGCGAAGCAGATCGACGACGGCCGCGTCGGAACCCCTGGGCTCGGCTGCCAAATCGCCGTTCGATGGTGTGGGGCCTGCACTCGCCATATCCTTACTGTAGAGAGTGTTCGGAGTTTTGACAAGCAAATATGTGAAAAATGGTGGCTGCCATCACAATCCGCCAGCTGTCGCTTCCATGAACGCCCCTCATCCACCTCAGCCCGATCCCCGCCCGCCGCTGACCGATAGCGGCTGGTTCTGGGCGCTGCTCTTCTCGCTGATGTCGCTGGTGGGGATCACCCTGATCGGGCCGAAGTGGGACTGGCGGCAGCGGCAACTCGAGGGCCGATTCGTCGGCCGGCAGCAGGCGGCGATCGAGCGGCAGCGGCGGGCGGCTGGGCTCGAGGCGGTCGACCTCGCTGAGACGGCCGCCGAGCGGGAGGCGGTGGTCCCGGATCGGATCGTCCCGGCCTGGACGCTCCCCACCCTCGCCGCCGTCGCCGCCGCTGGCTCGGCTGTGATGCTCTGGCGGGAACGGCGCTCGCCATGCTGACACCCAAAAAGGGGACATTCTACTTTTCCGCTTGCTAAAATGGTGTACGTGCGTACACTTTCTGCATGCCGCGAACTGCTCGAGCCTCGGTCGCTGACGTCTGTTACCACGTGATTAACCGTGGCAACGGGCAGCGATCGGTCTTTCACGCTGACGCAGACTACGCCGCTTTCTTAAAGCTCTTGGCCGAGGCGAAGGAGCACATTCCGATGCGATTGCTTGCCTACTGCCTCATGCCTAATCACATTCATCTGGTCGTTCGCCCAGTTGGCGATGGTGACTTGGGGCGGTGGATGCAATGGCTTCTCACGAGTCACGTTCGCCGTTACCACCGTCACTATCAGACATCAGGCCACGTGTGGCAGGGGCGGTTCAAGGCTTTCCCAGTTCAGGAAGATGACCACCTCTTGACTGTGATTCGCTATGTCGAACGGAACCCCGTACGGGCCGCGGGTTTGGATGTATCGATGGCGGAGTACTGGCCATGGTCGAGTGCGGGACGGCCGCCAGGTTGGGTCACGCGGCCAACAATCGATCCGTGGCCAGTCGCCAGAGCATCGGATTGGCTCGACTGGGTAAACCGGCCACTAACAACAAGTGAAGAGCAGGCTATCCGTCAGAGCGTGAAGCGGAGCTGCCCCTTCGGTCAGGCTCTCTGGCGAGAAGAGACGGCAGCGAGGCTCGGGCTGGAGGCAACACTCCGTCCTCGCGGGAGGCCTCGCAAGAATCAGCCGGCGCCAAAAAAGTAGAATGTCCCCTTTTTGGGCTCAGCCGAGGATGGAGCGGCGGCGGGCGAGGTAGTCCCAGACGACGTAGCGGTCGAGCTCGCGGCCGGCGGTGAAGAAGACGCGGCCCCGGGCGGTCTCGGCCAACCGGTACGCGAACTGGATGTCTTCCCGGGACTGCGACCAGCCCGAGAGCAGGAAGAGGTTGATCGTGATCCCCTCGCGGCGGCAGGCCTCGGCCTCGCGGAGCGTCGCCTCCTCCGTCCGGCGGTGGGGCGGGTAGAGCAGGTAGAGCTCGCTCCCCTCGAAGTGGGCCGTCGGCAGGCCGTCGGTGATCAGGATCACCTGCCGGTTGGGCGTGTCCTGGCGGGCGAGCTGCTGCCGCGAAAGCTGGAGGGCGTGCTGGATGTTGGTGAAGTGGGGCGGCACGTCGCTCTCGGCGATCCGCGGGTCGGCCATGTCGGCCCGCAGCCGAACCACCGAGTCGAAGATCGTGACCGGCTTGGGCAGGAGCTTGATGATTTCGCCGGCCGGCCGCGGCCGGGCGAAGGAATACATCTCGATGAACTGGAGGAAGTCGCCGGGATACTCCCGCTGGACGAGCCCCTGGAGGGCCAGGGCCATCTTCTTGACGTCCATGTAGAGGCCGCCGTACCGCATTGAGCCGCTCATGTCGAGCACGACGGTCGTGGCACACTTGGGGTTGTTGCGGGTCTTGTGGACCTCGATGTCCCGCTGGTCGAGCCGCAGCCGCCCGCCCGGCGGCCGGCCCCCCTCGGCCGCCTCCCGAAGGAGGGCGTTGGTGAGCGAGCCGGGGATGTCCATGTGGGCGACCGAGTCGCCAAACTCATACGGCCGCGTCGGCACGAGCTCGACCGCGCCGTCGCCGGTCACGCCGACGTCGTGGCGGCCGGTCCGCGAGGCCTCGAGGTCGGCGAAGATCTTCTCGAGCAGTTTCCCCTGGAAGGTCCGCATCGCCTTGGGCGTCAGCTTGAAGCCCTCCTTCCCTTTCTCGAGCCCCTGGCGGGCGGCCGCCTGCTCGACCGCCTCCTCGACCTGCTGGCGGATCCGCTCGAGCTCCTCGAGTTCCGCCCCGGCGGCGTAGTCGGCAAGGGCCTCCATGTCGATCAGGACGATCCGGGCGTTCCGCTTGGCCTCCTCGAGCTGCTTGAGGAGCCGCTCGATCTCCTCGAGCTCCGCCTTGACCTCGAGGGCCCGCTCGACGTCGAGCTTCTCGCGGCCGGTGAACTCCCACTTCGTGGCCAGCTCGTCGATCTGATAGACCTTGCCGAGTCGGTCGGTCAGTTTGACCAGCGTGGCGGCGAACCGGCCCTGCTCGTCGTCCTGGGCATACCAGAGCCGCTCGAGCCGCCGCAGCTGCTCCTCGCGAACCGCCCGGGCGAAGGCCTCTCGAAAGCGAGCCGGCGGTTTCGCCCCGGCGGCCGCCTCGTGAAACTCCTGGCGGGCCCGGCGGCGGACGCTCTCGGTCTCGTAGGTCGCCAGAATCTTGCGGCGAATCTCCTCGAGCTTCCGCTTCAGCGACTCGATCGAGGGCCCCAGCCCCTGAATCTGGTCCGGGGAGAGGACGACCGCGTCTGCGAGCTGCTCGGGCGTCAGCTCGACCTCCTCGAAGTCGCCGTACTCGAGCGCCTGCTCCATCGCCTGCGAGACGAGGTCGGTCGCCGGGGGGCGGGGCGGCGGAATCCGGCCTGGATCGTACCGCTGGTACGAGTGGACGATGCCGCCGAGGGAGTCGCGGGTGGGCATGAGCTACCGCCAGCCTTCCGTGTCGTAGACCGTCCGGCCGTGCGACTGGATCCGAGAGATCCGCTCGGTCGCGTAGAGCCCGGCGAGCACGAACTCGATGCAGCTGGCCCGGACCGCCGGGTCGCGGGCGGCGTTGACCTCGAAGGCCCGCTCCCAGACCGCCGGCACGTCTTCGACGAGCTGCTCGTAGGCCTCGCTCGGCACCGTGTCGCCGACCTCGATCTTGACCCCCTCGGCGAAGACCTTGGCGATCTCGTCGAGCCCGTGGGCCTCGACGTATTCCTCGAAGACCGTCGCGATCGCCTCGGCCATCACTGCGTCGAGCACCTGCCGCTCGCTCATCTGGTGGCTGCCCATCAGATCGAGCTCGAGCTTGCCCAGGCTCGAGGTGTAAAGATGGCCAAGGTCGCTGATCCGCGGCACGGCCGGCTTCTCGCCGAGCCGCACACCCCGCTGGCGGCTGCTGGCGACCATCGTCTCGTAGTTGGCGATCGAGAACCGGGCCGAGACGCCCGACTGCTGGTCGATGTACTTGCTCTTGCGGGCCGCGATCGTGATCTCCTCGACCACCTGCTTCATGAAGTGGGGCACGGCCACCGGCCAGTCGCCCCCCAGGTCGATCCCCGCCTCCTGCTCGGCCACCTCGATGCCCAGTTCCCGATCGCGGGGGTAATGCGTATGGATCACCGCCCCGATCCGATCCTTAAGCTGGGGGATCACCTTGCCCGAGCGGTTGTAGGTGGAGGGGTTGGCAGAGAAGAGCAGCATCACGTCGATGTCGAACTTGACCGGATAGCCACGGATTTGGACGTCCCGCTCCTCGAGGATGTTGAACATCCCCACCTGGACGAGCTCGTCGAGTTCGGGCAGCTCGTTCATCGCGAAGATTCCCCGGTGCATCCGGGGAATCAGCCCGAGGTGAAGCGCCTCCTCGCTGGCCATGCTCGTGCCGCCGGCGAGCTTGGCAGGATCGATCTCGCCGATGATGTCGGCGAACTTCGTGCCCGGTGCGAGCCGCTCGGCATACCGCTCCTCGCGGGGCCACCAGGCGATCGGCACCTCGGCCGGATCGCGGCCGGCGACGAGCCGGCGGCCGGCCGAGGTGATCGGGTTGAGCGGATCGTCGTGAAGCGGGATCGCGGGATCGTCGAGGTAGGGAATCGCCTCGTCGAGAAACCGCACCAAGAGCCGCATCAGCCGGCTCTTGGCCTGCCCCTTCTCGCCGAGGAAGAGCATGTCGTGGCCGGCGATCAAGGCGATGCTGATCTCCGGGATCACCGTGTCGTCGTAGCCTACGATCCCGGGAAAGAGCTCCTCCCCCGCCTGGAGCATCCGCAGAAAGTTTTCCCGGACCTCGTCGGTGACACTGCGGCTCCGCCAGCCGGAGGCGGTCAGTTCAGCGAGCGTCGTGGGGCGGCGGGCATGCGACATCAGAAACCTCCCAGGGGACGTCTCTGATTGTAGGCCTCCGGCCCGCCCGGCGAGCGACGATGACACGGTTTGCACCTTGTGCAGGCTCGGGGTGGGCCCGTGCCATCTCGCCGGACGCTCTCTACGGGCATCCTGCCCTTCGCTCGCTCGTGGGAAACCGAGCTTCGCCATCCTGGCTGCGCTCGGTTTCCCAAC